>JBDNEZ010000217.1:0-4574 GCA_041690095.1 Anderseniella sp. | reverse complement strand
GCGCGTGATTGCCGGGCAGGACGACATGGGCGGCGTCAGTGCCAACAGGTTGACGGATCAATCTGGTGGACTTGATGGTGACACGCTTGGAGATACTGGTGGTGGTGAAACCCATGTTCTGACGACTGCTCAACTTGCTGCCCACGAGCATAGGAGCGGTACTGCAGAGGCAACGGGCAATGAAACCAACGTCTATACAAAAAGCACTACTGGCATGCCCGGCAATGCGACACGCCATCATAACCAAGGATTTGGTGATGCGAGTGGTTCATCTGTGCAGGCATTAACCGAAACGGTCGGCAGTGGCACGGCGCACAACAACGTGCAGCCGACGATCATCCTCAATTACATCATCAAGACGTAATCACATGGCTGAACCGCGCAAAGTCACAATCCAATTGCAGCCCGGCGTTTTGACTTCGCAATCGGAGTACGCTTCGCCTGGCCGGTATATCGACATGGATCAAGTCAGGTTCAACGAGGGATTGCCCGAGAAGATGGGCGGAAACCTCGCTACTGACTGGCTGGCAGTTACCGGCACGCCGCGGAGTGCGCTTTCATGGCTCGACAACAGTTCAAACAGGCGCATTGCTACCGGAAGTGCTGAGAAACTTGAGGTTCTGAATGACGATGGTGACACACTCACAGATATCACGCCGGTAAGGGATAGTGGAACACTGGCAGCTGATCCAATAACAACCGTGTCCGGAAGCGCTGTTGTGTCAATGGAACACACAGCACATGCAGTTGAACAAGGTGATTACGTAACGTTTGGCGGCGCAGATGCTGCCGGCGGAATTACAATTGACGGTGAATATGTCGTTCTGGACGTGACTGACGCCAATAATTTCACGATCACCCATTCGTCCGCTGCAACCAGTTCTGTGACAGGCGGCGGTTCTTCTGTCACATATTCCTACGCGATCAGCAATGGAGACGTGGACACAACAGCCGGCGGTGGATGGGGCGTCGGGCCATTTGGTGAAGAAACATTCGGAACCGAGCGCACAGTCGGCACCAAACTGCAACTGGCAACCAGGTGGTCACTGGACAACTACGGTGAAGATTTGATCGCAATGCGAAACGACACATCATCGCTGTATTATCACGATGTGTCAGTCGGCGGCCGGGCGGCGCCGGTCTCCAATGCGCCAACAGGAACATGGGCATTCGTTACGACAGAGCGCGTCATCATGGTTCTAGGGGCAGGCGGCGACCCCATGCGCGTCAGGTCATGCGACGACAACGATATAACGGACTGGACGCCTGCGATATCCAACAAGTCCATCAATCGGTTGCTCAATACCGGCTCGCGGCTCGTTTGCGGCGCAATTCTTGGCCAGGGGATCAATGTCGTGTGGTCCGACACGACTGTTTATGTCGCGCAATTCGCGAACAATAACACAACGGTTTACAATTTCAGGAATGCTGCCAGGGGAGATGATTACGGGATTATCGGATCCGGTGCTTTTGTCATGGTTGGCAGCGCTGCCTACTGGATGAGTTCGACGGATTTCAAGATGTATGCCGGTTCGCCCGGCCGCATGCCGAAAGTGGATGATATCAGGAATTATGTTTTCGATGACATGAACATCACCCAGGCACAGAAGATTTCCTGCCGGTATGACCCTATCCACCATGAGATATTTTGGGAGTATCCGTCGCTCAACTCAAATGAGAACGATCGCTATGCGATGTTTTCTCTTGATGAGGGATTGTGGAGCATTGGGAAAATCGAGGGCACATTGCAGAGATCGTGCTTTGCAACCCAAACGGAACAAACGTCAATTATCATCGGCTTTGATCCAGATGGAGACAGTTTCCAGCATGAGGTTGGCGTCGACAACAACGGCGCAGCACTGCCCTGGTATATCGAAACCGGCTTTTCAGATGTGGATGAAGGCAATGTGACGTCGGACATTTTTGCAGTAATACCGGACTTCAAACGCCATTCCGGCGATATTGCGCTCACGCTGACATCGTACGATTATGCAACGGATGCGGCCGCACAGGAAACCTACGAGGACACGATTTCAGAGAACATAGGCAAACTGGACACCAGGATGACCGGGCGGCAGATCAAGATAAGGATGGCAGGATCCGCAATTGGAAGTGATTTCCGGCTCGGGCGGATACGCCTTGGCGTTGTGGCCGGCGGTGAGCGATGAGCGAACGCGAATTCACACCCACAGAGAGGTTGCCCGGGCAGTCTCTTGAGGATTGGATACGTGAGCAGTTTCTTGAGTTGTCTCGCATCAGTCAGGAAGGCGGGCAACTATCGCCACTGTCGATCGACCTGGACACGCTGGCGGACGGCGATCTTCTTCAGTTCGATGGCACCAACGAGTTGTGGACAAACGGTCAAGTTACCATACCCGGCACACTGCCGGTTGCGGACGGTGATTATGGAGACATAACGGTTTCCAGTTCTGGCGCAACATACACGATCGATGCCGATACAGTCACCTATGACAAGATGCAGGACGCCACGCAGGAGTGTTTGATCGGCGCCGCAGCTGCCGGCACACTTGCTGAAATCACCATAGGCTCCGGACTTGAGATAAACACCGGCGCCTTGAACGTCACGGTAAGCGGCTCAAAGATAATCCGCAATTGGGGGCCGACACAAGGCTCATTCCCGGCCACGAATTACGCAACTCTCGATACACGCAATACGCATCCTGTTCTTGATTTCAATACCACGCAGCAGGAAACGGTTTATTTTCACGGCATTATGCCGGATAATTACGCAGGCGAAGGCATCACGGTTGAAATCTGGTGGACGGCGGAAACGGCAACCAGTGGCACGATCGGATGGGACGTTTCGCTTGAAGACATGGATGGAGCTAGTCTTGATGTTGATGGTGACAGCTTTGCGACCGCGCAGACTGTCACGGCAGCGACGGTGCCTGGAACAAGCGGGCAGTTAACCAGCAGTTCGGTTAATATTGCGAATGGCACTGCGATGGCCAGTTTGGTTGCAGGTGATTTCTTCAGACTTCGCGTTCGCCGCGACGTGGCCAGCGACACTGCAGCAAATGATGCAGAATTGCACATGATCGAGATGAGGATACAGTGATGGCAAGGGGCCCGTTTAATCAAACTGACAATATGTCGACAACGTCTGCCATTACCGCATATCCATTTACCGTCTCTATGTGGCTTAAAACGCCTGATGGGAGTACATCTGATACAGCATGGACTTTGACAGAGTTACCAACAAATGATTCGTTTGGAATAGTTCAATTGGCAGGAGGGGCTATCAGAGTATCCTCTACAAATTTTTCTGTAAATTCAGGCAGCGCCGTGACGACAAACACCATGAGTAACAACACATGGCATCATGCTTGTGGAATATGGGAGTCTGCATCCAGCCGGTCAGCATTTATAGACGGAGCAGACAAAACCACTGAAACGACGAACGTTGCAGCAAACATCGCTGGCATGGATGAAATTGAAATAGGACACTTCAGGAGCAATACTGCAAATGATGGCATGGAAATAGCGGAACTTGGCATTTGGGACGTGACCCTTTCGGATGCTGAAATAGCATCGCTTGGCAAAGGATTTTCCTGCCATCTTATCCGACCACAAAGCCTGATCCACCACATGCCGCTGATCAGAAAAACAATTGATCTGCGTGGCGACATTACTGAAAGCGGTACTGTTCCGGTTATAGATCACCCACCCATCATCGGCGCAATTGCAGCATAGCAATCAATAATTCAAAAAGGAGAACATCATGGGAATCTTCGACAGTTTCTTTTCGCCCGGCAGCAGCGAGACAACCACAAAGGTTGAAATCCCCAAATGGATTGAGGACGCAGGCAAGGAGAATTACGACTTTGCAAAGAGCATAGGCGACCAGGGCTTCACGCCATACACCGGCGAAAATGTTGCGGGCATGACTGCCAATCAGACCGACGCCATGAGCATGATCAACAACATCATGCCGAAGTCATTGCAGACCGGCGAATTTGGCATCGACATGAGCAAAATCGGCAAGTTCATGGACCCGTACACGCAGAATGTGATTGATAATTCGATTGCAGATCTCATGCGATCTGGCGATATGCAAAAGGAAACTCTGGACAATCAGTTTCATGCAGGCGGCGAAGGGGCCTTTGGCGATGCGCGGGCCGGTGCTTTTCAGGCGGACCTGAGCACCGGCCTTGCGCGTGAGGCGGGCAATCTATCTGCAGGGCTCAACAGCCAGAATTTCCAGCAGGCCTTGCAGGCGCTCATTGGCGAAACCCAGGTTGAAGGCCAGCAGCAGTCTCAGGCGACGGACTATCTGTCAACATTGTTCGGGTATGGCAGCGCAGAGCAGGGCCAGAACCAGAATGTACTTGATGCACAGCGCAGTGAATTTGATCGGGAGCAGGGGTTCGATGATGAAACCCTTGCCCGGATCACCAGCGCATTGTCTGGTACGCCATATTCAAAGTCTCAGGTGGAATCCAAGCCGACAGCATCACCGTTCGGTCAGGTTGCAGGCACCGGGCTCTCGCTTGCATCCATGTTCGCATAAGGAAACAGAACAATGCTTGATCAGATTTCAGCACTATTCACGG
>JBDNEZ010000216.1:0-9419 GCA_041690095.1 Anderseniella sp. | reverse complement strand
CGATGGGCCGCTATGACCCACCCGAAGGGCCGGGCGCTTTTTCCCGCCAGCTACGTTGCGCGCCGCTTGTGGTACATGTACCACGGCGCGACACGCGCCTTGCCGGCGGAAAAAATCGCTCCGGTGAAATGGGTCTCTGTTACTGAGACCTGGTATTATGCGCAGGCAAGTCTGAAAACCAAGAGGAGATGTCGCGATGATTGTCCGCTCACTGGAAGACCTGAAACAACAGGGCAGGTATCGGGAAAAACCCGGCGCGTGGACCAGTTCACGCTATTTGCTGCGCGACGATGATGTCGGTTTCACCCTGACGCAAACCACGGTGGCTGCCGGAACCAGACAGACAATGGAATACAGGAATCACGTCGAGGCAAACCTGATCATTGAAGGTGAAGGCACAGTTACGGACACAGAGACCGGTGAGACATATGCACTGGCGCCAGGTGTCATGTACACGCTCGACAAGCATGATCGCCATGACCTCGTGGCCACGACTGATCTGCGCATTGTGTGTGTATTTACGCCGGCTCTGGTGGGCGAGGAGACCCATGATGCAGACGGATCCTACCCGGTTCTGTAGGTGCGACCTGATCGTCAGGTGTGACCTTAATGTCGGAAAAATATTGCGGTGATTGTCTGCCGGCGGCAACCACCGCGTGTCAGCAAACCGACATTCCGCATTCGCGAATTTCGAACTTGGTGGTGCCATGCATCGACTGCACATCGTAGGCCTGGCCGTTGATGCAGTGCGCCCGGGCTGCAATGCTGGTGATTGCGCCAAGGTCCTTAATCTTGACATTGGTCAGGTAGTTCAGATTGCATTGCTTTTCGGTCAGCAACTGACTTTGCAGCGCAATTTGCCAGGCTGGCACTTTTTCTGCCAACAGCGGTTGACCTGCTGCAGACAGTGCCAGTGCAAACAGTGCTGCGAAAATGATCGATTGTTTCATGATTGATCCTGTTCTGTTTTACGGCAGACTTTGCACTGTTCGACAAACCGGTCATTGATGTCGATCAACAAGGCAAGGATCAGTTGTGATGTAATTTCAAAGACGAAAAGTGCATGTGGTCGTGATTGACGTATGCTGAATATGCGTCGATAACAAAAAGATGAATCCGGCATTCCGGGTTTCTCAGGTAGAAAATCAATAAACCGAGCGGAGGAAGTATCCATGAAAATGTTCAAAGCACTGGCAATTGCGACCAGCTTTATGGCTGTGTCAGCAACCGGAGCACTGGCCAATTGTGATCCCGGTGAAGAGGTGATCAAGTTTAGCCATGTCACCAATACCGACAAGCATCCAAAAGGCATCGCTGCGACCCTGCTGGCCGAACGCGTCAACACCGAAATGAACGGCAAGGCCTGTATGGAAGTGTTCCCGAATTCATCGCTTTATGATGACAACAAGGTACTTGAGGCCCTGCTGTCGGGTGATGTGCAACTGGCAGCACCGTCGCTGTCGAAATTCGAAAAGTTCACCAAGAAATTCCGTCTTTTCGACCTGCCTTTCCTGTTTGAAGACATCAATGCGGTCGACCGGTTCCAGACTTCGGATGATGGAGAAAAACTCAAGAATGCCATGAAGAAGCGCGGTCTTCAGGGACTGGCGTTCTGGCACAACGGCATGAAACAGATGTCGGCTTCCCGGCCGCTGATTTCGCCCGATGATGCCAAGGGACTGAAGTTCCGGGTACAGGCGTCTGATGTGCTGGTAGCGCAGTTTGAACAGCTGGGCGCCAATCCGCAGAAAATGTCATTCAAGGAGGTTTATGGCGGGCTGCAGACCAAGGTCATCGATGGTCAGGAAAACACCTGGTCAAACATTTACGGCAAAAAGTTCTTCGAGGTTCAAGATGGTGTTACGGAGACCAATCACGGCATCATCGATTATCTGGTGGTAACGTCCGGCAAATGGTGGGATGGGCTTGATGCCGGTACCCGTGACCAACTTGCGCAGATTCTCAAGGAAGTCACAGAGACCCGCAATGGCGAGTCCACTGCGGTAAACGAAGCCAACAAGCAGAAAATCATTGAATCCGGTGGTATCGTTCGCACACTTGATGCGGCCCAACGCAAAGCCTGGGTCGATGCACTCAAGCCTGTGTGGGCGAAGTTTGAAGGTGACATCGGCAATGACCTGATTGACGCTGCACAATCCTATAACAAGGGCAGCTGAGCCTCGAAGGCGCGACCCGGCTCCGCCATCGGCTGTCAAAGCCGGTGGCGGAGCTTTGCTTTCTGTGCAAACCTTGTGAAGGGCAAGGCAGGCAAGCGGGAGGGATCAGTCATGTCAGGGCAGGAATCGGACATCCGGACCTCGATCAGCGATACTATCGAGGAAACCTTCATGGCAGCCATCCTCGCTATCATGACGCTGGTGACCTTTGCCAACGTGGTTGCACGTTACATCTTCAACTCCAACATTTTGTGGGCACTCGAAACCACAGTCTTCCTGTTTGCATGGCTGGTGCTGATGGGGGCTTCCTACGGCATCAAGAAACGCTTTCATATCGGTGTCGATGTCGTGGTGAACATGCTGCCCGCGGGCGGGCGAAAAACCTGCTCACTGGTGGCTGCCTTTTGCTGTTTGGCATTTGCCGCGCTGATGCTGAAAGGTGCGTGGGATTACTGGTCGCCGTTCATTGGACCGCAGGCTTTTTACGAAACCGACGACGTGCCGATGCCGTTTTTTCTGCAATTCCTTGCCGACTGGCTGAATGACGGCGAGCGCTATGAAAAAATGCCGCGATTTATCCCATATGCGGCGCTGCCGCTCAGCATGGCATTGCTTTTATATCGTTTGTTGCAGGCAACCTGGCGCATAGCGACCGGACAGGATGACATGCTCATCGTGTCTCATGAGGTTGAAGACCAGATCGCTTCAACCAGAACAGAGGACGGGTAAAGCGATGGACGTCGTCCTGCTGTTTGCCCTGATCATCGGTTTGATGCTGATTGGTGTGCCGATCGCATTTTCGCTGGGACTGTCGAGTATCGCATTTCTGCTGCTGCATTCAGGCACGTCGCTGTCGGCCATAGCCCAGACACTGTTTTCCGCCTTTGACGGCCACTACACACTGCTTGCCATTCCATTTTTTATCCTGGCCTCCAGTTTCATGTCGACCGGTGGTGTGGCACGGCGTATCATTCGGTTTTCCATTTCACTGGTTGGCCACTTCCAGGGCGGCCTGGCGATTGCCGGCGTCGTTGACTGCATGATGTTTGCCGCACTGTCAGGTTCTGCTCCGGCAACAGTTGTGGCCATCGGGTCGATTGTGATCGCAGGCATGCGGCAGGTCGGGTATTCCCGCGAGTTCGCTGCCGGTGTGATCTGCAATGCGGGCACCCTCGGCATCCTTATCCCTCCGTCTATCGTCATGGTGGTTTACGCTGCTGCAACCGATGTTTCGGTTGGCCGGATGTTCCTGGCGGGCGTGTTTCCCGGCCTGCTGGCCGGATTGATGCTGATGACCGGTATCTTTGTCTGGGCGAAATGGAAAGGCTTGCCATCACAACCCTGGAAAGGCTGGGGTGAAGTTTGGGAATCCGGCCGCGATGCGGGCTGGGGCCTGTTTTTGATCATCATCATTCTCGGCGGCATCTATGGTGGCATTTTCACGCCAACCGAAGCCGCCGCAGTCTCAGCGGTGTATGCCTTCATCATCGCCAATTTTGTTTACAAGGACATGGGACCCCTGGCTGGTGCTGCAGGCGAGGCCAACCGGTCATTCCTGCGCAATCCATCCAGCCTGCTGACGGTGATTGCACACCCGGATACCCGCAAGACGCTGGTGGAAGCCGGCAAGCTGACCATCATGTTGATGTTCATCATCGCCAATGCGCTGATCTTGAAACATGTGCTGACCGAAGAACGCATTCCGCAACTGATCACTGAATCCATGCTGGCGGCCGGGTTCGGACCGATCATGTTCCTGATTGTGGTCAATGTCATTCTGCTGATTGGCGGGCAGTTCATGGAGCCGTCGGGACTGCTGGTAATTGTGGCGCCGCTGGTGTTCCCGATTGCAGTTCAACTCGGCATTGACCCTATCCACCTGGGCATCATCATGGTTGTGAATATGGAAATAGGGATGATTACGCCACCGGTTGGTCTGAACCTGTTTGTCACCGCCGGTGTTGCCCAGATGTCGGTGGTCAACGTCGTCAAGGCAGCGCTTCCATGGGTCGGAATTATGTTCGTATTTCTGATCATGGTCACATATATTCCGATCATCTCAACATGGTTGCCGACCACGTTGATGGGGCCGGAAATCGTCACCAGATAATACCTCTGGTATAAGTCCGGATTTTTTGAAAGTTGCGGCACGGAGTTCGTTTGCATGGGTTCGAGTACAGCACAATCGGTTCGCGCCGGTGTTGATATTGGTGGCACATTTACCGATGTTGCCATGGAAATAGACGGCAAGATCATCTCCACCAAGGTGCTGACCGATCATGAAAGCCCGGACCGGGCGGTGGTGCTTGCGTTGCGCCAGGTGACCGGGCGGGCCGGCATAGATGCCTCGCAAATTTCAATGGTGATCCATGGCACGACCCTGGTGACCAATGCACTGATTGAACGCCGCGGTGCCAGGACGGCTTTCATCACGACTGAGGGGTTTCGCGACGTTATCGAGATGCGCAACGAAAACCGCTTTGAACAATACGACCTGAACATCGTGTTGCCAAAGCCGCTGGTGGACCGTGCCGACAGGCTGACCTTGTCGGAGCGCATGGATGCTACCGGCAAGGTATTGAAGGCGCTTGATCCTGCAGAAGCAGAACTGCTTGCCGCAAAAGTTGCCAAAGGCGGCTATCAGGCGATTGCCGTGGGCCTCATGCATGCCTATGCAAATCCCGCCCATGAACGTGCCATGGCAGCCGCGCTGGCAAAGGCCTGTCCCGACGTGGTGGTGTCGATTTCATCGGCTGTATCACCTCAAATGCGCGAGTTTGAGCGGTTCAACACGGTGATTGCCAATGCCTATGTGCAACCCATGGCAAAAACCTATCTGGGCCGTCTGGTAGATCAGTTGGCGGCAATCGGCATCGGGTGTCCAATATTTCTGATGCATTCAGGCGGTGGTATCATCTCAATCGAGACGGCCATGCAGTTTCCGGTCCGCCTGCTTGAGTCGGGCCCCGCCGGCGGTGCGATCTATGCGGCAAATTTTGCGCTCAGCCATGGTCTGTCAAAAGTTGTGTCATTCGATATGGGCGGGACCACCGCCAAGATCTGCCTGATCGAGGACGGCAAGCCCAAGACTGCCAACCGGTTTGAAGTGGCGCGCACCTATCGCTTCAAGAAAGGCTCCGGCATGCCGGTGTCGACGCCGGTCGTCGAGATGGTGGAAATCGGTGCAGGCGGTGGCTCAATCGCCCATGTGGATGACATGCGCCAGATTCGCGTCGGACCTCAAAGTGCCGGATCCGAGCCTGGACCTGCATGCTACCAGCGTGGTGGCGAGTTGCCGACTGTGACGGATGCCAATCTGGTGCTGGGAAAGATAGATGCGGAGAATTTTGCCGGCGGCAGCATTGTTTTGTCAGTTGCCAATGCTGAACGGGCTCTTGAAGCCGAGATTGGCAAACCGCTGGGCATGGACGTAGCCGCTGCAGCCTTCGGCACCACGGAGATGGTCGATGAAAACATGGCCAATGCCGCGCGGGTCCATGCGGTTGAGAACGGCAAGGACATCTCGCAGTTTGCGTTGATTGCGTTCGGTGGCGGTGCGCCGCTGCATGCCTGCCGACAGGCTGAAAAATTGGGCATGCACAACATCATCGTTCCCCCCGGGGCAGGCGTCGGGTCGGCCATCGGATTTCTGCGGGCACCGTTTTCTTATGAAGAAACCCGAGGGGCATTCTTCCGGCTGAGCAGTTTTGATGCGGACCGCATCAATCAGTTGCTTCACGAAATGCGGGAAACCGCGGCAGCGTTTGTGCGCCACGGTGTTGGTGATGCGCAAACCGAAACCCGGATTGTCGCCTTTATGCGGTATCGCGGGCAAGGTTGGGAAATTCCTGTTGCGATACCGGCCAGGCAGTTTGCGGCAAACGATGTTGCGGTGTTTACGTCCGAGTTTGAAACGGCTTACCGCGGTTTGTTCGGACGCACTATTGATGAGCTTGATATCGAGATTGCCAACTGGTCGGTCGTGGTTACAACACCATTGCCGAAGGTGGCAAGACAGGCCAGTCAGGCGCGGTTGCGCGCGGCCGCAGTGTCGCGAACCCGGCGTTTCCTTGATGCGCAGGTGCGGCAGTTTGTGGAGGGACCGGAGATCATGCGAGGCGATCTGGCACCGGGTGATTATGTAGATGGCCCTGCGCTCATCGTGGAAGATGAAACCTGCACCATCGTGACCAGCTCATTTACCGCCGTGGCACAGAGCGACGGAGCATTATGGCTTAGCGCCAAACAGGACAAGGGAGCCGGCCAATGAGTGTTTTGGGTAGTGTCGACAATCAGATCATGTGGAACCGGCTGATTGCGGTTGTCGAGGAACAGGCGACAACGCTGATCAGGACAGCGTTTTCCACTTCGGTACGCGAAGCCGGAGACCTGTCTGCCGGTGTCTATGACCGACGCGGGCGGATGATGGCGCAGGCAGTGACCGGCACGCCGGGTCATGTCAATGCGATGGCTGAATCGGTTGCGCACTTCATGGAAGAAATTGGCCTGCAGAACATGTTTGAAGGGGACGTGTACATCACCAATGACCCGTGGAAGGGCACCGGCCATCTGCACGATTTCACGGTTGTAACACCGTCTTTTCGAAGTGGTGTGCTGGTTGGTTTCTTTGCCTCTACCGCGCATGTGGTTGATGTCGGCGGGCGCGGCTTCGGGCCGGATGCAAATGAAGTTTATGAAGAAGGCATTCTGCTGCCGATCATGAAGTTTGCTGAACGCGGCGAGGTGAGCCAGCTCCTGATCAAGATTGTGCGCAACAATGTGCGTGAGGCTGATCAGGTGGTCGGCGATCTGTACTCGCTTGCGGCGTGCAATGAGGCGGGTGACAATCGGCTGCAGGACATGATGAATGAGTTCCGGCTTGACGGTCTGGAAGCGTTGTCAGACTTCATCATCAACACCAGCCGCGAAGCGACCCACGCCAGGATTGCGGTCCTGAAGGATGGTACCTATAGCAACGACATGACGGCGGACGGTTATGATGCGCCGGTGGTGATGAAGGTCGCGCTCACCATCAAAGGCGATCAACTTGTTGCAGATTTTGACGGCACTTCGGGTGTCAGCAAATTTGGTGTCAATGTTCCTGTGGTCTATACCCGTGCCTATGCCTGTTACGGCCTCAAGTGCGCCATTGCACCGGACGTGCCCAACAATGCGGGTTCGCTTGAGCCATTCCGGATTGTTGCACCGGAAGGCTGCATACTGAACGCACCGCGCCCGTCTGCAGTATCGGTACGCCATGTAACAGGACAGATGCTGCCTGACGTGGTGCTTGGCGCCTTGCACAAATGCATGGGCGGGACTGTGCCGGCTGAAGGTTCAAGCAGTTTGTGGAATGTTCAAATTGCCGCGCGGCCGGTTGATCCGAATTCAGGTTTGCCGCGCTCGGAAATCCTGATGTTCAATTCCGGCGGAACCGGTGCCAGACCAACACTGGATGGCCTGAATGCAACTGCGTTTCCGTCGGGGGTGAGTACCATGTCTGTCGAGGCAACCGAGCAGATTGGTCCCATAACCGTATGGCGCAAGGAACTGCGCTGCGGCTCAGGCGGCGCCGGCCTGCACCGCGGTGGACTGGGGCAGGTGATCGAAATCGCGCCAAATGCCGGTTACGAGTTTTACTTCAATGCCATGTTTGATCGCATCAATCATGCGGCGCGCGGGCGTGAGGGCGGCGAACCCGGGGCTGCAGGCAGTGTAGCGCTTGATGACGGGACCAAACTTGCGGGCAAGGGCAGACAACATGTGCCCCATGACAGGCGGCTGGTATTGAACCTGCCCGGCGGCGGCGGTTATGGCGACCCCGCAAGCCGATCGCAGGAATTGATTGAAGCCGACATTCGGGGAGATTATATTAACCTTTAGTATCATTAAACGTCATTTCTTGACCTTGGGACAGTCTTTACAATCTCCATTATTCTGCCGCATGCTCAAGCATTGTCTGGGGGACAAATCTGGTTTTCTATGGCGAGCAAAATATCGAAGGGGAAATGCAAGATGACAAAACTCAGAAGTCTGGCCCTTGCGGCACTGGCAACTGCGGTTATGAGTGGCAGCGTGTTGGCTGCAGACTGGACGAAGATCCGGGTTGGCACTGAAGGCGCTTACAAACCATTCAACTTCACTGACTCCAATGGTGAACTGCAAGGTTTTGACGTGGACATCGCCAAGGCGCTGTGCGCGGAAATGAAAGCGGACTGCACATTTACCGCCCAGGATTGGGATGGTATCATTCCGGCACTGCTGGCCAAGAAGTATGACGTGATCATCGCCTCCATGTCGATTACCGAAGAGCGCATGAAGAAGGTTGATTTCACCGACAGGTATTACAACACGCCGGCTCGCTTTGTCGCCAAGAAGGGCTCCGGCATTTCCGACACTAGTCCGGCGGCGCTCAAGGGCAAGACACTTGGTGCACAGTCGTCGACCATTCATTCGGCGTTCCTGGAAGATGTTTACAAGGACTCCACCATCAAACTTTATGCCACGCAGGATGAGGCCAATGCGGATCTGGACGCGGGCCGTCTTGATGCCGTTCTGGCAGACAGTGTGGTTATTCTCGACTGGCTCGGGGGAGCCGGTTCGTGTTGCGAACACGTTGGTGAAAACTACAATGATCCCAAATGGTTCGGCAACGGTGCCGGTATGGCTGTTCGCAAGGAAGACGGCGACCTGAAGGACAAACTGAACGTTGCTTTAGCGGCCATCCTCGAGAATGGCACCTACAAGAAGATCAACGACAAGTACTTCCCGTTCTCGGTTTACTGACCGGTAGGGTTCGACTGCTATACATCGACGCCCGTCGTGCTACAGTCACGGCGGGCTGTTTGTTAATAGGAGTGGGTGTCTAATGGTCTCATGATGGACCTGATCGCACAATTGGCCTGGGGGCCGTCGGGCTGGGGCGACGAGCTTGCTGCCGGTACATTGCTGACTGTCAGTCTTGCTCTGGCGACTTTGCCTTTTGGCCTGGCCATTGGCATGGTGGTTGCACTGGCAAAGACGTCGAATGATAGTTCCCTGCAAACCGCAGCCAATATTTATACCACTATTTTTCGCGGACTTCCGGAACTGCTGACACTGCTGATCGTGTATTATGGCGGGCAGATTGTCTTGCAGAGAATTGTCGGGCTGTTTACCGATGCATATGTTGAGGTCAACGGTTTCGTTGCCGGCATGGTGGCCCTGGGACTGGTGTTCTCGGCGTTTTGCAGTGAAGTGTTT
>JBDNEZ010000215.1:0-7523 GCA_041690095.1 Anderseniella sp. | reverse complement strand
GTTGTGCATCACAATCCCGACTGCGGCACATCACGCAAAACCATTGAGCTTATCAGGGCTGCCGGTGAAGAGCCTGTAGTCATCGAATATCTCAAGGAAGGCTGGACAAGGCCGCAGTTGCTGGCCCTGTTTGCTGCTGCGGGTCTGACGCCACGCGCAGCGCTGCGCACCTCAAAGTCACCGGCAGAAGAGCTTGGTCTGACCAATCCGGAGGTGGATGACGAGACGATTCTCGCGGCCATGCTGGTACATCCTGTCCTGGTCAACCGGCCGATTGTCGTGAGTCCGAAGGGCGTGCGCCTGTGCCGTCCGTCCGAACTGGTTCTCGATCTGCTGGGTAGTCACTCCGGTCCCATCATGTGAACCAATCATTGCTTCATTTGGTATGATTACTCCGCCGCCTGCGGAAAGGTGTCAGGAACATCGTTGGCAGGTTTTCGCTTCTTTCCGGCTTTCGCTTCAACTGCAACAGATGCCTGATCCTCGCGTGTGTGCGAGACCCGATTGCGCATGCGCTGCCAGTTCTCCTTCCACACCGTCGGGGCCGACAACATCACCGGCGCGAACACCAGTGTGAGGATAGTTGAAAAGGCAAGCCCGAAAACCATTGCAGTGGACATGTGCACCCACCATGAAGACGTCATCGATCCGATTGTCACAGTACGATCGAGGAAGTTCACATTGAGCTGGAACATCAACGGCAACAGCCCGAGAATGGTGGTGACGGTTGTCAGCAGTATTGGCCGGATGCGCTGCGCTGCTGCCCGCAATGTCGCGTCTGTCGCAGTCATGCCACGCTTGAGCAGGCTTTGATAGGTATCGATCAGCACAATGGCGTTGTTCACCACCACGCCGGCCAGTGCGACCAGTCCGGTGCCAGTCATGATGATTGAGAAATAGTGCCGCATCACCAGCATGCCGAGAATCACGCCGACTGCTGACATGATCACGGTCAGCAGGGTGAGCGTGGTGTGATAGAACGAGTTGAATTGTACCACGAGGATCATGAACATCATGAACAGGGAGCCCAGCAGGGCCTTCTGCAGGAACGCTGCCGACTTCTGTTGATCCTCGTCGGCACCGCGGAACTTGAAGCTCACGCCGTTCTTCCAGGTCTGTTGCTTGAGCCACTTGTCCAGTTGGCTGATCTGGTCATTGGCCAGCACGTCCGGCCCGGCATTGGCCTTGACGAACAAGGACGGTTTTGAATTGAAACGATACAGTGTATTGACCTGCTGCTTGATCTCACGGGTCACGAAATTGGACAGCGGTTGCTGCCCGCTCGGTGTCTGCAGTTTCAGCGTGTCGAGACTTGCCAGCGACCGTTGATCTTCAGGCAGGCGCACCCTGATATCCAATTCATCGCGGCTGTCATCCGGCCGGTAGGTCCCGATCAGCGCGCCATTGGTGATGAGCTGGACCAGAGAACCGGCAGCCGCAACCGATGCCCCGAAGCGACCGGCTTCTTCGCGGTCAACTTTGAGTTGCACCTCATAGCCGGGTAGCGGGAGATCGTCATCAATGTCGATGAGGCCGGTCATGGTGTTTTCCATGTAGGCCCGAATCTTGCGCACGGCTTGGGCGGCGTCGTCACGGTTCTCAGACTGTACCTGCAAGCGAATGTCCTTGCCCGATTGCGGGCCTCCGGCAAGCTCGCGCACTTCTATCACTGTGCTGGGAATGCCTTGTACAGCCTCGGTAAGCTGCTTTTTGACAGCGGCCCAATCGTCGCGCTGGCCGATGGGTTTCAGTACGATCTGGACCTGGCCCACAACATCGGGCGGCACGTCCTGAGATGCACCAAGACCGTTGTTTCCGCCGGACTCGCTACCAGCATAGGTGGTCAGATTGTCGATCGCGGGATGGCCGTTCAGTCTGATATAGGCTTTGCGAACGATGGTCAGTTTCTGTTCGTTCGAAAGGTTGCCACGCGCGCGAACATAGACAATGGCGACTTCCGGTTCAGTTTCCACGAAGAACTCCACGCCGGTCGGCTTGGCTGCATATGCCCCCACAATACCGCCCATGACCAACAGTATGACGATCATCACCTTTGCAGGGTGGCGCAATGCGGTGTTGAGAAACCGGATATACTTGCCGGTCAGTCCCGGCATGGTCAGAAGATCGCCTTCACCATCCGCTGCCAGCCGCGCTGCGTTGTTTTTATCGGTTGTGCCGGCCTTGCCGAATATCGTGCCCACTGCGGGCAGGAATATCATGGCCGTGAGTAGCGATGCGCTTAACACCACAATGACGGTCAGCGGCAGGTAACCCATGAACTCGCCGGCCACGCCTGGCCACAACAACATCGGCAGGAATGCAGCCAGGGTCGTGGCCGTGGAAGATACAATTGGCCAGAACATGCGCTGGGCAGCGGCAACATAGGCTTGCTGCTTTGGCAGGCCTTCCGCCATTTTGCGGTCGGCATACTCGATCATCACAATCGCGCCGTCCACCAGCATGCCGACGGTCAGAACCAGGCCGAACATCAGCATGATGTTTACCGTGTAGCCGAGGAAGCCAAAGAACAGGAAGCCGATCATGAACGAGGTTGGAATGGCAAGCCCGACCATCAGGCCGGACCGCAGGCCGAGGGCGGCCACAACGAGTGTCATGACCAGCAGGATGGCCAGCAGGATCGACGATGTGAGAGAGCCCAGAATGTCGGCAATGAGACGGGATTTATCAAGGGTGGTCTCGACCTTGATGGCATCCGACCAGCCTTCGGTCACGTCGCCGATAACCCGTTTGACCTCGTCATTGTTGACAAGAATGTTTGAGCCGAGCCGTTTGATCACTTCGATGGTAATGGTCGGCTTGCCGTTGAATTCCGCATACCGCTCGCGGTCCTTGAAGGTGCGCTTGATCTGTGCCACCTGGCCCAGAGTGATCGTGGTTCCGCCGGAGGACTTGACGACCAGATTGAAAACATCGGCGGCGTTTTCAAACAGGCCTGGTATCTTGATATTGAATTTTCCAGCCCTGGAATTGACCGCGCCGGCAGCAACCAGCCGGTTGTTCAGGCTGGCGGAATTCAGCAGTTCCTGCTGCGTTACGCCGTAGGCTTCCAGTTTGACGGGGTCCACAACCACTTCCAGAAGTTCTTCACGCTGGCCGGACAGTTTGGCTTCCAGCACCGTGTTGATGCCTTCGATGGCGTCCTGC
The DNA here is from genome assembly GCA_041690095.1 of Anderseniella sp. GTDB lineage: Bacteria > Pseudomonadota > Alphaproteobacteria > Rhizobiales > Aestuariivirgaceae > Anderseniella. Next base: position 4,358 of record JBDNEZ010000215.1, on the reverse strand, counting down.
AACTCACGTGCATGTTTGAACAGCGTACGTTCGGGAACTGTGCCGGACAGTGCAACCACGATGGTTGGCGCCAGGGAAAAATTGATCTCGTTGATGGTTGGTTCTTCGGCATCGGCCGGCAATTCCGACTTCGCCAGATCGACTTTCTCACGCACATCGAGAATCGCCTGGTCAATATCGACTTCGGTTTCAAACTGCACCAGAATGCCACCGTGGCTTTCAGAGGCGATGCCGGTCATTTCCTTGACGCCGTCGAGCCCGCGCAGTTTCTCTTCAACCGGTTTGACCAGCAGGCGTTCGGAATCTTCCGGGCTGATGCCCGGCAGAGGTATGGATATGTAGACCACCGGGATCTGGATGTCCGGATCAGCCTCCTTGGGAATCTCGACAAAACTCCAGACACCGGCCAGCAGCATGACGATCAGCATGGACAGCACTGCGCGCGGACGCGACAGTATGGTGGCAAGGGCAGCGTTCATCATCCGGCTTCCGCCGACGCCAGTGCGGTTTCAACTGTCTGACCATCCACGACAAAGTCCTGACCTTCCACAATCAGCATGGCGGTTTCCGGCAGGCCGGTGATCCACACGCCGTCTGCTTCCTGTGACACGATCTCAATCGGTGAGAATTTTACCTTGTTGTCGTCCACCACGATGCGCACACCGAGCCTGCCATCATCGGCAAGTGTCAGTGCGGAAGCCGGCAGTTTGTGGGCCATGACGGAGGGCAGGCTGATGAAAAGCTCGCTGGTAATGCCTTCACGCAGTTTTTCACCATCATTGGCGACCTCCAGTTCAACCCGGAATGTTCGGGTTTCGCGATCCGAAGACATCGCAATTGAGGAGATCCTGCCTGTGATGGTCTCGCCGGTGACCAGTCGGGCGCCTGCCAGCATGCCTTCGGCAACGTTCGGCAAAAGCCGCTCTGGGACCTGTGCTGCCACGGTAAGCGGATCCATCACATGCAACGTGGCGCACATCGAACCAGGTTGCAGGTAGGTGCCGGACTGGGCCGGTTTTCCATGCAGGACGCCATCGATCGGAGACTTGATCTGGGTCCACTTCATGTCGAGTTCAATCTGGGCAAGTTCGGCCTGTGCCAGTTGCATCGCCGCCTTGTCAGATGCAACCTTTGCCGTGGCTGCAAAATTCTTGCTGGCCAGTTTGGTTGTTGCGTCATGGTCACGCCGGGCACTGGCCATCTGCGCCCTGGCGCGGGCCATCTGGGCTTCGCGAGCACCTGTATCCAGTTGGCAAAGCAGGTCACCTGCCTTGACACGGTCACCGTCGTCAAATGACTGGTTTTCAACGATCCCGCTGGTCCGTGCGCGAACTTCGACTGTGCGTGACGCTTCGGTGATGCCGCGCACCGGAAATACATTGACGCGCTCGACAGCTTTGGATTTCCGGACACCGACCAGGAAAAGCTTCGCCAGTTCGTTGACCTTGGCTTCCGCCTTACGAGCCTGTTCCGTGGCTACATCATCTGCATTGCCGATGGTGGGAAGGACGTAGCCGGATCCAAACCACCCAATGATTGCCAGAGCAAACATCGCCGACCATAAATAGGATTTTGACATAATTCCCAGGTACCATTTCTCATGTATTGACCGCTATTCGGCAGCGTCACTTGAAGTTGCTTTTTGCGGCAGTCCCAGCGAACCGCGTGAGTCTTCCATGTATTGAATGGCGGCTGCTATCACAGCGCGCCCGTATCCGTTTACAAAGGCATGACCGGAACCGGGTTCAATTGAATCGCCGCATTGCTCGATGGTGGCCAGTTCGCCATGCAAAAACTGTAATTGCCCGTCGAATACGTCATCTAGATGCTGTGCATCAACCTGATCGCGAAACAGCGCCTGAAACAGAAACTCGGATTTGTACTTGTCCTGTTGTGGAATCTCATGCAACGCATGTTTCAGCGCTTTTTGACCGCTATCTGTAATTGAATAGGTTTTTTTCAGTGGTTTGCCTTCCTGTACCTGCTCACGCACGCTGACCAGGCCATCGGACAGCATATGGGTCAGGGCAGGGTATATCGAGCCATAGCTCGCCTCGATGAAATGCGAGAACATTCCATCTTCAACAGCCTTTTTGATTTCGTAGCCCGAGGCTTCCCTGAGTGCGAGGATGCCGAGACACAATGTGCGCACATTCATATGACGATATCCGTTCTCGTTAACGTGGCGGTGCGAAGCTATGTGTCGGATTGATATATGCCGATTGAGAATATATCAAGGCGATATACCTGCTTGGGTAGTTACGTATTTCAATTGAAAGCGGATTGTATCTGTCTTGTGAAAGTTTGACCGTGGGTCTGGACCCTAGGTCGCATGGGGTTTGCCGGCGACTGAGTGTACAAGACGTGCCAATTGCACAAATTCCGGCGTGGAGACGCGGCATCAATGCCTCTCGATATCAAGAAAATCGTTCACGAAAGCACTGGCAAGAACAATGCGCTATATGCTGAGCATGTTAACCCGCGTTTTGCCAAGGCATTGAAAATAATAGGTTTTGACAAAAATTATGTCACGGCCTCAGGTGCCTATATGTGGGACAGCAAGGGCCGCAAATACCTGGACATGCTGGCAGGATATGGCGCCTTCAATATGGGTCGGAATCACCCGGATATTCGCCAGGTGCTGCAGGACTTCATGGATGCGGACTTCTGTTCCCTGGTCCAGATGGAAACGCCAGTTCTGTGCGGACTTGTTGCGCAGGACCTGAAGCGGCGTTGCGGATATGGCCTGGACAAAGTGTACTTTTGCTCGACCGGTGCTGAAGGCAATGAAACCGCCATCAAGTTCGTGCGCCGCACCACCGGTCGTGACAGGCTGGTGTTTGCAAGCTCTGCCTTTCACGGTCTGACATCAGGTGCGCTCGCCTTGAACGGTGGACAGGTATTCCGCGAAAAATTTGGTGAACTGCTGGGCTCCGACAAGGTTCCGTTTGGAGATCTGGACGCTTTGGAAGCGGTGCTTTCACAAGGCGATGTTGCAGCATTTTTTGTAGAACCGATCCAGGGCAAGGGGGTTAATATTCCACCTGCCGGTTACCTGGCAGGTGCAAGCAGGTTGTGCAAAAAGTACGGCACGCTTCTGGTTGTCGATGAAGTCCAGACCGGCATTGGCCGCACCGGAAAATTCCTGGCACTTCACCACGAGGACGGCGTCGAGCCAGACCTGATTATTCTGTCCAAGTCTCTGTCCGGTGGCTATGTACCGGTTTGCGCCGTCCTGATGAAAGATACTGTCTACAACAAGGTGTTTTCATCACTCGACCGCGCCGTGGTTCATTCGTCCACTTTCGGCAAATCCAACTTTGCCATGGCAGCAGCGCTTGCCGCCTTGAACGTGCTTGATGAAGAGGATCTGTGTGCCAATGCGACCGCCATGGGAAATTTGCTGGGCGAACGACTGTCTGCGCTGGTGCCAAAATATGAATTCATGAAACAGGTGCGCTGGCGCGGTTTGATGCTGGCGGTGGAATTTGGAAAACCGAAATCGCTCAAACTGCGCACGGCATGGGCCACCGTCAACGGCTTGAACGAGGATCTGTTCTGTCAGGCAGTTACCATTCCATTGCTGGAAGACCACGCTATTCTTACACAGGTCGCCGGCAACCGCATGACCACGATCAAACTTATCCCGCCCCTGACCATCAACGAGGCAGATGTCGACTGGTTTGTCACAGCTTTCGACAAGGTGATGAGAGACCTTCACAAGTTTCCCGGCCCGGCGTGGGAAAGCCTTGCCCGAATTGCCAAGAATGCGCTCGCGCGTCCGGATGAAAAGACCAGGGCTACCGCATGACGACTATCAGGCGCACGGCGCGCGGAACGGTTGCTCGCAAGGCTCTTGCGAGACGAAGGCGCAATAAACCTGCTACTCGGCCGGTGCCGGAAAACCACGTGCAATCGACCAATGTGGCCCCGCTGTCAATTGATAGCGGATCATCCGAAAAGGCAGCTGATGTCCACACAAGCGGTGTTATTGCTGCACTGAAATCGGGTGAAGCATTTGCGCATATCGCTCGGGCATGCACCACCCACGCTTGGGTTGTTATTGTTGTGTTTGTCGTGTTGGCCGGCCTGGGGGCGGGGTTGGCTGCAACCAGGTTGAAGATCGACACCGACCCTAGCCTGATGATCTCCAACAGCCTGGATTTCCGCAAGCAGTACAAGCAGTTTCTGAAGACTTTTCCGGCGATTGAAAACAACTTTCTGTTCATAGTCGAAAGCGATGATCCTGAGGAAAGCCGCAAGGCTGCAGAGCGTGTTGAGAAGGCTCTGCTGGCCCGGCCTGACCTGTTTCATCATGTGGTTGCGCCCGGTGTTGGTGCGTTTTTTGACGAATACGG
>JBDNEZ010000214.1:0-7421 GCA_041690095.1 Anderseniella sp. | reverse complement strand
GGGGTCGGACGCCGACAATAATATCTGAGTGCCGAGGTCTCTCACTTCGTTCTCCGGTGGCTACATGATCATTGTCCCGAGAGAACCGTCTCGACAGATTGCAGCATAAAACCTAGCGTAAACTTGTGTCAATTCTTTACGCAAAGGTAAAATGTTATTGGCAATAATTTACGATCCACGCCGTAGAATTGATTGTGCCAGAGGTGCTCCGCTACCTGACCAAAGCTTCATCGACGTTCCGATTTTCACGCGCTGCCGTGTTGCTCCTTCCACTCTACTCCCTCATTCCTATTCAGCACTTTTGAAAGCGAGTTCTTCCATGCCAGAACCTTTGACTCACGTCTCTCTGAAGACCAAATAACGTGCCCTTCGCACCGGTTTCCCGGAAACCATGGGCCTACGCGTGCATCGGTCAATCAGCTGGATCGGTCGCGCAGAGGCATTTTCCGACGACCATGACGCAAAGTTTCTGTTCCTCTGGATTGCATTTAACGCGGCCTATGCAGACGAGTCAGAGTTCCAGGCAATTGCTCCCGGAGAGCGCGCCGCATTTTCAGATTTTTTCGGCAAGGTCGTGAACTTTGATGCCGACGACTGGATCTACAACGCAATCTGGCAGGGCTTTTCTGGGCCGATCAGGATGCTTCTGCAGAACCGTTATGTCTTCAACCCGTTCTGGCAGCATCACAATGGCATCGACGGTTTCGATGATTGGGAAGAAAGGTTCAGGGCCTCCGCCAGGAGCTTTAACCAATCACTGCAAGCACAGGATACCGCGCGCATCCTCAGTTTTGTATTCGACAGGCTCTATGTTTTGCGCAACCAACTGATGCATGGAGGTTCGACCTGGAACAGTAGTGTGAATCGAGATCAGGTCCGTGACGGTGCCGCGATCCTCGGCTTTCTCATGCCGGTGTTCGTTGACGTCATGATGGATCAGCCAACTGAGAACTGGGGGCGACCATTTTATCCAGTCGTGGAGTAAATATCTGAATTGATCTGCTCCCAACTTGGTCAGATCAACGGCAACCCTAGGGACTATTGCCGTCCAGGGATATTTCACGGCGCAGGCTTTCATCATTTTACAGGGCAGGCGCTGGCAAAAGTTCGAGCTTCCATTCCGGTTTGCAGCCGTGGCAAATGAAATGGCCAGCGCGCCTTGGCACGCGTCAGCTATATGATACCAACGCCAAGCCCTTGGCGCGAGACACTGCCACATTTTTGCGGTTGAGTGAAAACAGGAACTCCATCCCTCGTATGGTTTCTTCAGCCGAAGACGTTGTCATAGATACAAGGCAGACAGCCACTTCCTAAGCCTGAAACTTTTCAACGGCCCCAACGCGAACACCCAATAAGCGATTCGCCGATATGACTAGGTAAACGGAGGTTTCTGGCGTCAGCGCCTATGGAAAATGGATAACCTGAGGAAACAGTTCGTTGCCGACGCCAATCTCTTCCTTGGCTATTTCCTCAAGCTCCGAGGCAAACTTTGCCACCGTCACCTGATAGTCCCGTCCGCCGTCCGGATCGAGAACCCAGGCGGTTGAATTCTCAAACGTGCCATCACCCGTAATGCCCCTGAGCACGCGGACATGCCGGCGGGAATTCTGGGTACCCTTGTCGAGACGCGAACCGACCCACAGCGGTCCATGCGTCTTCAGAAGTGCCGCATAGCCGGATGGAGTGTAATTTTGCGGGGCTTCCGTGACCAGCCCAAGGGCTGATGCGAACGCCTTGAACTCTGAACCCAACAAGCCGGTGTCCTGGTGCAGCGCAACGACGAAGTTGTTTCCAGCCATCTTGGCTACATCCAATTCAGTAACCGGAATGCCATTCTTCCAGCGAAGCAGGATCACCGCAGCCGCAGCCCAACAGCTCATGGCGTTCTTCTGCGCGAAAGGTTTGGCGTCATGAATGACGTTCAGGCTGCCCGCCGAAACGGCTGGACGTGGCATGGCGGAAAGAGCGCCAAGGATCAAAAGGGTTCGACGTGTGATCATACCGATTGCCTCCGACAGTTTGTTAATTGCAGGTTTTGTCTATCTCGTTCTTGATCTTGTTGATCCTCGCAATCTGCCCGTCTGCCGATCGCATCGCGATCTTGGTGATGGTCTCTCTCAGCATTTTCGCCTCGGCCTGGTAGACATCTTTATCCAGATAATAGTCCGCCAGCGAGAAGCCTGTTCCAATCAGACCTTTCCCAATCGAGTAGACAGTCAGCCCCAGAGCGGCCGGGGGAAATAGGACGGATGAAATCGTGTTGACGGGCAGCAACACCAGATCCGAAACATCTATGGAACCGGTAAAACCTCCGCTTACGACACTGGATGTCAGGGTTGCGCTCCGGCTCAACAGCTCGTCAGCCGCTATCCTCTGCTGGTCGTTCAGCCCGTCTTTTGCCTTGATCCACTTTGCTGTGCCTGCCGATGCACTTGCCAAGGCAAGGGCCACGGCATTGGCCGCAATCTTGCGGCGCCCCACCGCGCCCGTAGCGGCCCAGCTTGCCTCCAGATCCGCCAGGTTCTGTTGCAGGGTCGCCATTGTCTCAGCCCGTCTGACTTCCCGGCCCTTGTCATAATTGTCGAGGAGCAGCGAGAACTCTGAGAAGAGTTCACCATCACGGTACTTAGTGGCTTCCGCGCAATCCACAACCACGGTTCCGATGACGCCATAGGTTTTCGCCTGTGCAACGCCAGGTCGACCCGTAGTGAGGAAGACCACCACGGCTATCGCTAGCAACACCCTGATTGCGCTTGATTTCATTTCAATCCTCCGGTTTCGGATTTGCCCACGCCCGACAACTCGATGCGGCATGAAAAACGCGGACCGGTTTCCACAAGATAGTCCTTGATGGTCATTTCGTTTATCTCTTCTCCCTTGAAGATTTCCGGATCAACTGGTTCGTCTGCATAACTAGCCGGCCGGTACTGCTCGACCTCCTCAACGAACAGGACGAGCCGTTCTCCATCGCGCAGTTCGTCATCAAGATCCAGTTCGGCAGCAGTAACCCAGCATGAGTGTTGCAGACCGATAGCGACTTGTCCCAGACTTATCCAGCCGGCACCCTCCCGATCATGTCGGACCTGGCGCGGTTTGCCGGTTGGACCCGGCTCTATGTGAAGCGGGCCCTTGGTCAGGCGGACAGGTTGTCTGGTGACGATCTCACTATGGTCCTGCCCGGCTTCCATTTCAACAGTTTTACCGTTCAGCTCACGATGCCCTTCCCGCACCACCCGGGCGTGGAGGCTAGGCATATCTTGCCGACTGTTGTCGTCGCCCCTGGCCTCCAGCCCCGTGCCCAGAGCCGGACCATCAACCTGCACGAAGAGCCGTCGCGTGGATGGATCGAACCTAGCCTGTACAGTCCTTTCAGGCATATGCTTTGCCCAGACGACCGCCGGGGCGGAAACGCGCCGTTCCCTATCCACGGCCGGGTTGTCGTTGTATCTGACAAGACCGAAGCGGATGAACGGCTCGACGAACCGTACTGTCTTGTTCAGACTGACTTCTATGAACCAGCTCTCGTTTTCCGGGTCGAACCGGGGCTCGTAGACAAGCAGCCCGACCGACATGAACCGCGACACGGACCGGTTTGCGAAACCCTTGTCTTCCTGTTCGCCGCCGACATCCTTGAGGGTGGAAACCGGCATTAGAGCGTTCTGGACAAGCCGTGGCAACGGTATCCCGTCAGGCTTGTTCTCCAACTTTTCCGGGTGCGAGCCCGCCTCAGCAGGCAGGAAGTCGCTGTAGTGCAGGAAGATGCGCGGATCCGGAAGCTCAAGCTTCAGTGGGTCTGCTCCCAGTCTCGTCGTGAACTGTCCTCCCGGCCCGAGGTCCTCGTCCTGGAAGTCCGCAAGCACGATGTTTCGCAGTTCCTCATTGTCATCGGCACCACATGCGTCGTCGGCAATGTTTCGGCGGTATCTGATCTTGTTGAGGAGCTTCGGTGAGGTTTCCTGAAGCCATGACTGACAGCCCTGGTCCGGTGGCCAAAACACCAGTGCGACCTTCTCGTTGGCATCGCTCGAAAACCAGCTTCGATCCAGATTCAGCCTGATTACCGGCCGGCGTTTCGCCCAAGCGTGAACGGGATACGATTGCATTTGCTTTGCAAGCAAGGGCGGGACCGACTGCTCTGGCCGCCCCACATCGTCGGATTTGGACTTTGAAGACACGAGCCAGTCAAAACACTGCAGCGGTCCGCGAACGGCCAGTTGGGCAGGGCGGACCGAGCTTGGCAGGAGCGCTTCCGGCCCCAACAGAGGCTTATCGCGCTGTTTGTCGATCATGTAGGGCTCTCCGACAACATGCTCGCCATTGACCAGTCGGTCTGCGGTACGCAGGGAAGGCAGGGAGCGAAGATACGGCTTCAATTTGATCCGGACATTCCGGCCGACGCAGTCGGAAAACGTATGGAGTTCTTCGATCCTAGCGTCGCCATAGGTTTGTGGCGTTAGGGGTGTCTGACCATCTGCTGCCTGAACGCCATACAGCAAATGGAGCAGCTGAATCCTCGTCAAACCATTGTCGTTGCGTTCGAATTCGCCAGCCAGTTCTGATGGAAGATCGCGCACCTTGAAAAGCACAACGTCGGCCCTTGGTAGTTCAACCTTGCCGCCAGGTGCTACGTCGAACCCGAAAATCTGGCGGGCGTTCTTGATGTACGCATCGCCTTCGACATCGCGGATGACGGGCCACGTTCCTGCCCGGACCGATGCCAGATCGCGTTTCCTGGTCTTATCGTCGAAGACGCCGTTACCCGGGCTTTCCATCTCCACCACCAGATCAAACCCCGAAATCCGCAACAGGTCGATCTCCAGCACTCCTTGCAGCAAGGCGTCGGTTTCATTGTCAACAATGATGGATTCGTCGGGTACAGGCTTGTCCTTGTTGGTGGGCTTCGCAAACCACTTTTTCAGTTGGTTATCGAATGACTTGCGTCCAACCCGATGAAAGATCGGATCCGCAAGGCGAATGCGCTGTCTGATGTCCGCAACCGCGTCGCTCGCATGTTCACATGTCAGGCGCGTAACACCGGTGAGGTCGGCAACGGGCGAGCGGATGCACTGCTCCTGCAGCACTTTCGCCACCGCAGCCAGGACGTCATCTTCCGGTACCGGCAATCCCCCCGGAGAACCGAGCAGGTAGTCTCGTTTTTTCGGAGCCATCGACATCTTCTCGAGTACCTTCTTCAGCTGGTTAGCAAAACCTGTGCCCAACAGCTTCTCTGCACCCTTTGCAACTTCTCCTCCCGTAATCTCAAGATCGGCATTGTTCAGTGCATCGCCATGCAACCCGGCCGCAACGGTCATGGCCTGTACCAGCGCCGACTTAGAAGCCAGCACAGGTCGTGCAGGCACGAAGAAGCAGTCGAGATCAAACTTCAGCCCTGCGGGGAGATAGATCGACACCTCGATTGCATCGGCCCCCGATTCGCTGGTTGTGCTCCTTGGACGCCCGTCTGATGTCAAAGAGACGAAGCGCTTCGACCAGGGCTTTCCTTCCTGACTTGCATCGAATTTAAGCAGGACGGGCAGGGCGTCCTTCGGGTCTGGACGCGTCGATTCAGCAGACCCGCCCTTGTAAATCAAAACTTGGATTGGATCAGCGAAAGGCAGGCTGGTACCGGCATGGCGCATGTTGATCACAAGGATCTGGGCAAATGGATCAGGATAATACTGCTGATCTTCCTTCCGGGAATTTTGGCGGCGGCAGAACACTGGTGACGTAAAGCTGGTCTTTCGCCGCGGCTCCTTGTTTGCAGCTAGTTCGCCGGTAATCTTGCGGGCAATTTGGGGTGACTTCAGGTCCGCCCTCTGACGGTCCTTTTCCGGCAACCACGTTCCGTTGAAACCCAAAATCGAAGCGACCTGCAGCACGGGGAAGCCGGAAGTATCGCGGACCTTGTCCCATCGGATGTGAGGGAAGGCACCTGCGGGGTGCAGGTCCAGACCGTCCACCCCGCCCTTTCGGCGATCGAGAACGCCGTGGCGGGCCACTTCATCCATAGCCATGACGGGCGGCAGGAACGCGCGATAGGCAATTGATGGCTGGGCCCGGCCCTTTCCCGGCGTTCCATTGAAAATGGAGCGAACAACGACCCGGGAGGCCTCCTGGTAACCCATTACCGTCTTGGTCTTGCCGATAGGCGACTGGTCTTCATTTCTGTTCAGGGCTTCCGCCAAGGGCATCAGCAGCACTGGAGGGTCCACCGGTTTCTGGCGGAGAAAGCGAAAATACGCAGGCTTATAGCTGCCGCCTTTCGTGGACACGCCCGGAAAGGTGAGCCTGCTGTCATAGCTGTCTTCCACCCAGTCCACCGATCCGGGACTGACAGACGTCCCGCCGGAGTACACTGCGCGCATTGCAAACCGGTACGGCCAGCCAAACCGCAGGCGCGGCGGCCGGGCGATGCCTTCATCATCCTTGTTGGTTCCGCTCGGCAGGAAAATTCGCCTGCCGAACGGCAAGGCGTCCAGCGGCCTGGCAATATTCTTGCCTCGTTTGCTGCCGTCTTCGTATTTAACGAGTGGCTGAAGCGTCTCAACGCCAAGGGGCGCGCCTTCCCAGGTCACGGTGTTTTCAGCCACCGCCAGATCGACGGCGCCGGAGTCCTTCTTGGGGACGAGCTGCTCCGGCATCGTGATCATCCCGGCTTCGAACGCCAGGCGCGCGGGATCGCGATATGAACCGGCCAGCAGCGGCAGCAGCTTGTCTGCCTGGTTCCCCAACGGACCGGATGTCCCGTAATCGACCTTGCGCAAATTGAGTGGACTCCACTTGACGGTATCCTTGTCGGGTACGCCTACATCCAGCCGGAAGCCGATGGTCAAATCATCCGCGTAGAGCAGCTGCGTGTCGCTGCCGAAGTCGCAGCACTCCTTGCGGGCCAACTTTCGGGCCTTTTCCGCCTGCATGCCGCGGTCGAGAATGGCCATGCCAGCTGTGTGGAACGCGGTCGTGACCACCTGTCCTGCTGAAGAAGAAGCTTCGTTAGCATCCCCTGAAAGTTCCTGTTCGGTGGCACTGCGTATGTCCAAGCTCGTCAGGTCGAATCTCGGGGTATGCAGCCCGTCCTTCTTGCGCCAGCACTCGCCCGTCACCCGGTAGCCGTCCAGTTGGGAGGTGAAGCGGCTAAGCTGTTCACGTTTGCCGTGGCGAACGGCAAGGACCTCCTCTCGCGTGACCGGCCAAAAGTCCCCGGACGAGTCACCGATTGCGCCGTTCCGGTAGGTCAGTTTGGTTACGGTCCAGGGGGGTTTGCATTCGGCCTTGCTGCCGAGGGTTCTGTTGTTCTTATCGCGTGCGCTGACGCGCAGGAACAAGACATCCTCGTCACGCTTCCACCCGGCCAGCACTTTCAGGTCCTCAACCTTCAATTCATACTCGATATCGAAAGCGAGGCAATAGAGTCTCGACAG
>JBDNEZ010000213.1:0-2362 GCA_041690095.1 Anderseniella sp. | reverse complement strand
GAAGCGATTGCCGGTGTGACCATCTTCAAGCAGGATTTTCTGGAAGACGGTGCGGCTGAAGCCCTGATCGAAGCGCTCGGCGGCGACAAGGCAGACGCGGTTGTCTCCGACATGGCGGCACACGCCACCGGTCACCGGCAGACCGACCATTTCAAGATCATGGCACTGGCAGACGCAGGCCTTGTATTCGCCCGCCAGGTTCTGAAACCCGGTGGCACCTATGTATGCAAGGTCCTGCGCGGCGGCGCGGAGAGCGAATTGCTGGTCGTATTGAAGCGCGAGTTCAGCAGCGTCCGCCACTTCAAACCCCAGTCCAGCCGGGAGGACTCCGCAGAATTGTTCCTTGTGGCAATGGGGTATCGCGGAACAACCGAATAAACCGCTTGTTTTGCTGAAACTCTCTGGACGGTCGAGAGACACTCTGGAAACCGACAATGGCCAACATGCCACACCCAGTGTGGAAAACTGCCGCTTGCCGCGCCCTTCAACTGGGTGTTACAGACAGACGTCAATCTGGTTGCGAGTCGTGCAGGGATCAATGCCATGCGCCTCGTCACCTTTCCTATCTGCGAAAGGATTGGCAATGGCCGCCAAACTGCGTTCCGACTCGATCCCCGAATACCTGACCTTTGACGATGTGCTGCTGAAACCCGCAGCCTCCGCCGTGTTGCCATCCGATGTGCAGATACGCAGCAAGCTCACCCGCGATATCGAACTGTCGTTGCCGATACTGTCGGCGGCAATGGACACGGTGACCGAGGGTCGGCTCGCAATTGCCATGGCCCAGGCCGGTGGCCTGGGTGTTGTGCATCGCAATATGGATCCGGAGCTACAGGCCAATGAAGTTCGTCAGGTCAAGAAATTTGAAAGCGGCATGGTGGTCAATCCGATAACCATCCATCCCGGTGCAACATTGGGCGACCTGCGCGAAATCAAGGCACATCACAAGATTTCCGGTATTCCTGTTGTGGACGACAATGGCAAACTGGTTGGCATCGTCACCAACCGCGACGTTCGCTTCGAAGATGATCTGAACCGCAAGGTCGGCGACCTGATGACCCGTGAACTGGTCACAGTGAAGGAAGGCGTGGGCAAGGATGAGGCCCGCAAGTTGCTGCACAAGCACCGCATTGAAAAACTGATTGTCGTTGACGACAATTTTCACTGTACCGGCCTGATTACCGTTACCGATATGGACAAGGCCGCCTTGAACCCCAATGCGGTCAAGGACGAGCATGGACGTCTGCGGGTTGCTGCGGCCACCGGAACTGGTGACGGCAATTACGCGCGCGCTGAAATGCTGATTGATGCCGGGGTCGATCTCATCGTGGTAGACACCGCTCATGGCCATTCGCAGTTCGTAATCGAGCAGGTGCGGCGCATCAAGAAAATGTCCAACAAGGTGCAGGTCATTGCCGGAAACGTCGCCACAGCAGACGCAACCCTTGCGTTGATTGATGCAGGCGCCGACGCTGTCAAGGTTGGCATTGGCCCGGGCTCCATCTGCACGACCCGTATTGTCGCCGGCGTTGGGGTGCCTCAGCTAACCGCCATCATGGACTGCGCTGAAGCGGCAAGCCAGTCAGGCGTTCCTGTCATCGCCGACGGCGGCATCAAGTTTTCAGGCGATCTTGCCAAGGCGCTTGCGGCCGGTGCGTCATGCGCAATGATCGGAAACCTGCTAGCCGGCACCGATGAAAGTCCCGGCGAAGTGTATCTGTATCAGGGCCGGTCCTATAAATCATATCGTGGCATGGGCTCGGTCGGTGCCATGGCGCGCGGGTCCGCCGACAGGTATTTCCAGCAGGAAGTCAAGGATCAGCTCAAGCTGGTGCCGGAAGGCATTGAAGGCCAGGTGCCCTACAAGGGTCCGGTGGGCGCAGTGCTGCACCAACTTGCCGGCGGGCTTCGTGCTGCCATGGGATATACCGGCTCAGCAACCATCGCGGACTTGCAGAACAAGGCCGAGTTCCTGCGGATTTCAGGTGCCGGGCTTCGCGAAAGCCATGTTCATGATGTGCAGATCACGCGGGAATCGCCCAATTATCAGAATCAGGGCTGAACCCGGAAGGCCGCTATCATGTCCAACCCGCAATTGCTGGTACTGGCGGCGTCTTCGCAAGCCTTGCTGACCATTATTGTATTGTTGCTGCTTGGCGCCAGGCGGGGACGTGCGTTCCGGGCAGGCAAATACGGCAGCGACGCGCTGTTGAACGACCGCGCATGGCCTGCTGATGTGCTGAAGGCCAGCAATAACTACAAGAGCCAGTTTGAAATGCCGGTTCTGTTCTTCGCTGCCATTGCCTCTGCCCTTGCCATTGATGGCGCAACTGTGGTGTTTGTCTGGCTGGCATGGGGGTTT
>JBDNEZ010000212.1:0-3657 GCA_041690095.1 Anderseniella sp. | reverse complement strand
TCACCGGCAGCCCTGATAAGCTCAATGGTTTTGCGTGATGTGCCGCAGTCGGGATTGTGATGCACAACAATTGTCATTTTTCTTTTTCGCCAAGCAATGTGTCATCCGTATCAAGTCCCACCGGATCTGCTTCGGTTGGAGCTTCCACCTCGCCGTTCGCAATGCGCTTTTCCCAGGCTTTTTTCTGACGCATGTAGGTCGCGACGGAGACCGGAATGGCGGCGATATACGTAAACGCACCAAAGGTCACCACTTCCCAGGTATAGGTTACCAGAAGTGCTGCGAGGATGGTCACTGCGGCAAGGATCGGCAACACCCACTCCCGGCTGACCCGGCCCACACCCTTGCCGGAGAAAGTCGGTACACGCGACACCATGGAAAAGGCAATCAGAGCAATATAGACCAATACAAAATGCGCTATCTCGTTGCCCGGCGGCAGCAGGTCCAGAAACCCCATATACATCGGCAACATGGCAAGCAAGGCACCTGCGGGTGCATTGACGCCGGTGAAATAATTAATCTTCCAGGCCGGGCGATCCGGGTCTTCAAGCGCCACATTGAAGCGAGCCAGACGCAACGCACAGCACATGGCAAGTGCCAGGGCAACGATCCAGCCAAGGTTTTTCAACGCACTCAACGACCACATATAGATCAGCAGACCCGGCGCCACGCCAAAGTTCACAAAGTCGGCGAGAGAATCCAGTTCGGCCCCGAATTTCGATGAGCCTTTCAATGCCCGCGCGATGCGCCCGTCCAGCGCATCGAGAACGGTTGCGAAAATGACGCAGGCTACCGCCAGTTCAAAGCGGCCTTCAATGCCCAGGCGAATGGCTGTTACGCCTGAACACAGCGCCAGCAGCGTGACAATGTTGGGCACCAGATACCGCACCGGTATCTGCCGCAGGCGCTGTTCGCCTGTATATGGCGGCTGGTCGTCCTTGTTCATCATATCCGGTGTGCCCTGTATGGCGTCAATTCGTCAGGCCTTGCGACCGGTTGGCGCCGGCCTTGAGCCCGACATATCGGCAAGCACTGTCTCGCCAGCAATGGCACGCTGGCCCACGCAGACCCGCACGGCAGTTGCTTCGGGCAGATAGACATCGACACGAGACCCGAAGCGAATAAGCCCAAACCGCTCACCTGTCTGCAGACGATCACCCTGTCTGGCAAACCCGACGATTCGACGCGCCACCAACCCGGCAATCTGTACCACACCAATGCGACGTTTATCCGGCATTTCCAGCGTCAGGGCCTGGCGTTCATTGTGCTCGCTCGCCTTGTCCAGTTCGGCATTTATGAATTTGCCCGGAACATAACTCATCTGCAACACTTCACCATCAACCGGTGACCGGTTCACGTGCACATCAAAAACATTCATGAACACCGAAATCCGGGTTAACCTGTCGCCGTCAAGCGCGAGTTCAGGCGGAATGGCAACTTGCTCGATGGCTGATATGCGGCCATCTGCCGGTGAGATGACCAGGCTTGGGTCCTGCGGCGTGACACGCTCGGGATCGCGAAAGAAATAGGCGCACCACAGGGTTGCGATGACACCTATCCAGCCGAAGAAATCCGGCAACAGCCAGAACAACACCAGCGTGATAGCCGCGAAAATTGCGATGAAGCGATAGCCTTCACGGTGAACAGGCACGAAAATCGAAAAGATTGAACTCAACATTGCTGGTAAATGTCTCCGGCAGTGACAAAATGATCTGGCAGGCACCTATAGCATGTCTGGCAAAAGTTTATACGATTTTAGAGACTTGAACATTCGACGATGAATGCCGGGTACGCGGTGGTTGAACCAATCAAAACCGGAAAATGCCTATTTGTCAGCTTTCAGACTGAGAGCCAGTTCTTCAGCGGTCAGGCCGCGGGCTTCGTAGTTCTCCGCAAGCTTGCGCAGGGCTTCATCGGCCTCGCGCTGACGGTTCCACATCGATGAGTAGACACCGTCGTGCTCGAGCAATTCATTGTGAGTGCCGCGTTCAACAATGCTGCCTTCGCCCAGTACAATAATCTGGTCAGCGTCAACCACGGTTGACAGTCTGTGGGCAATGACCAGCGTTGTGCGATCTTTCGATACCAGTTTGAGTGCGGTCTGGATGTCCTGTTCGGTCATGGTGTCCAGCGCCGAGGTGGCCTCGTCCAGTATCAGGATAGGAGGGCCTTTCAATATTGTGCGGGCTATCGAGACACGCTGCTTTTCGCCGCCGGACAGCTTCAATCCGCGCTCGCCGACCATGGCCTGATAACCATCCGGCAAATCAACAATGAAATTGTGGATCTGGGCCAGTCTGGCTGCGTCCTCGACTTCTTCATCCGTGGCGTCAGGACGACCGTAGCGGATATTGTAGCGAATCGTGTCGTTGAACAGCACCGTATCCTGCGGCACCATGCCGACAGCAGCACGCAGCGAGTGCTGTGTGACCTCGCGGACATCCTGTCCATCAATGGAAATACTGCCGCCGGTCACGTCGTAGAACCTGTAGATCAGTCGTGAAATGGTTGATTTACCGGCACCGGACGGACCGACAATGGCAAAGGTCTGGCCTGCGGGGACCTCAAAATCCAGCCGCTTGAGTATGGCGCGTTCGGGATCATAGGAAAAATCGACATTGTCGAACCGAATGACACCATTGCTGACGTCGAGCTGCTTTGCGCCCGGTGCATCAACGATCTCCTCTTCAACAGACAACAGATCGAACATCTGTTCGATATCCGCTAGCCCCTGGCGGATTTCGCGATACACGAAACCGATGAAGTTCAGCGGGACTGACAGTTGCATCAACATGACGTTGATAAATACAAAGTCGCCGATGGTCTGGTTGCCGCGCTGTACTTCAAACGCCGACATCACCATGACAATGGTCATGCCCGTGCCGAAGATCAGTCCCTGGCCGAAATTCAGCCATCCGAGCGACGTCCAGGTCTTGGTGGCTGCGGATTCATAGCGTCGCATGGAATCATCGAAGCGGCGGGCTTCCATTTCCTCGTTGCCAAAGTATTTCACGGTCTCGAAGTTCAGCAGGCTGTCGATAGCCTTGGTACTGGCCTCATTGTCAGACTCATTCATGTCCTTGCGAATGTTTATGCGCCAGTCGCTGGCGCGCACGGTAAACCAGGAATACAACCACACCACAGCTGCAATAACAGCCACATAGCTCCAGCCATAGGAGTAGGCAAATACCGCGGCCGTGAGTGCAAACTCCAGGATCGTCGGTGCGGTATTCAAGATGGTAAACCGCACAATGATCTCGATACCCTTGGTGCCGCGTTCGATAATTCGCGACAGGCCGCCGGTCCTGCGTTCCAGATGAAAGCGCAGAGACAGTTTGTGCATGTGTTTGAACGTGCGGAAAGCCAGTTGCCGGACGGCATACTGGCCAACACGGGCAAACAACGCATCTCGCAACTGGTTCAGGCCCCATTGTGTCACGCGTGCGACATTGTAGGCGAGCACCAGCATGACCGGCGTGAGCAGCCAGATCGGCAAAAGATCCGGCGCGTCGGGCTTGCCGTTCAGGGCATCTGTGGCGTATTTGAAGAAGTACGGCACCACGATAAGCACCAGCTTGGCAAGCACCAGAAACAGCGTTGCCCACACCACCCGGACCTTCAGGTCCGGACGGTCGGATGGCCACATGTAAGGCCATA
>JBDNEZ010000211.1:0-5564 GCA_041690095.1 Anderseniella sp. | reverse complement strand
AGGTGCTGAGGCTATTGATTCATCCCGTTGGTGGGTGGATGGTGGCCGGAAAGCCGTAGGTCGCCGCAATAATGGCGGAAATGAAGGCTAGCGAGAAGCGCGACAGCGCGCTAATCTTTGCAACGACTGCTTAGCTAATCAGGATCTAAGGATCCACCCCTTGATGGAAAGCCGACCCGTAATGCACAAAACAAACCTGAAGATCGCCGGCGCCTTCGTTGTTGGCCTTGTTGCGGCCAGCGGCGCTTGGCAGACGCTGAACAATGCAAACGCATCCAATCAGGAAACCTATCGCTATCTGAATCTGTTTGGCGACGTGTTTGACCGTGTGCGGGCTGACTATGTGGAAGAACCTGACTCGGAAAAACTGATCGACACCGCCATCAACGGCATGCTGTCCGGTCTCGACCCGCATTCCAGCTACATGAATCCGAAGCGCTTCAAGGACATGCAGGTGCAGACCCGTGGCGAGTTTGGCGGTCTGGGTATTGAAGTGACCATGGAAAAGGAAGTGGTCAAGGTGGTTGCTCCCATCGACGATACACCGGCCCAGAAAGCCGGCATTCTGTCCAATGACCTGATCGTTTCGATTGACGGCAAGGAAATCCGCGGCCTGACGTTGAATGAGGCCGTCGACAGAATGCGTGGCAAGGTTGGTGAACCCATCACGCTGACCATCGTACGCAAGGGCATGGATGCGCCATTCGATGTTACCATCAAGCGTGACATCATCAAGATTCGCGCAGTGCGCTACAATGTCGAACGTGATGATATCGGCTATATCCGCATTTCGTCCTTCAACGACCAGACCCAGGACAACCTCGAAAAGGCCATCGAGAGACTCAAGGCCCAGATCGGTGACAAGCTGAAAGGCTATATCATCGACCTGCGCAACAATCCCGGCGGACTGCTCAACCAGGCCATCTCGGTCTCCGACAGCTTCCTGAACAAGGGGGTTATCGTTTCCACGCGCGGGCGCAACGGGTCTGAAACCGATCGCTCGACGGCAACCAATGGCGATTTGAGCGATGGCAAGAAGATCGTTGTCCTGATCAATGGCGGCTCGGCATCTGCCTCCGAAATCGTCGCAGGCGCCTTGCAGGATCACCAGCGGGCGACCATTCTCGGCACCCGTTCATTCGGCAAGGGATCGGTTCAGACCATCATTCCGCTCGGGTCGGAAGGCGCCATTCGCCTGACCACGGCGCGCTATTACACGCCGTCGAACACCTCGATCCAGGCCAAGGGCATCAAGCCGGATATCAAGGTTGAACAGGATCTGCCGGAGGAACTCAAGGCCCAGGCCAGCCGCACCACGTCGGAAGCAACCTTGCGCGGTCATTTGACCGGCGAGGGAGAAGGCGACGAGTCCACCGGCTCATCGTCTTATGTTCCATCCGAGAAGGAAAAGGATTTGCAGCTCAAGGCAGCGATTGACGTGCTTGACGGCAAGACGGTCGATCAGACTCCCAAGAAGGCTGAGGCCCCGGCGGCGGCGGCCCTACCCGCAACATCGGCCAACTAAAGCCTGTTGCCGGCTTCGCGCTGCGCAGTGCATGGGTCTCGATCGGTGGTTTACTTTCGGTACGAATCAGCTATTTCGCGAGTATAGTTCGCTCGCTGGACTCGCCAATCGAGACGGATTCAGCAGCAACCCGCAAGTGGCCCTGGATCGACTTGTAAATGGAACATGACCTTCGCCATCCGTTGAAACAGCGCTCATTGCCGGCACGCTGGTTGTCAGCGCGGCCGTCTGCCCTGCGCGCGACATCGCTTGCCTGCATAGCGCTGCTGGGCGGCATTGCCGGTTGGCTGGTGGTCAGCCATGAACCATATGGCGGCGAACCCGTTGTCCATATGCGCATCGACATGTCTGATCCGATCATTACGTCTTCCGTGACACAACCCGCCAGGCCGCAGGCCAATGCCGACCCCGATAGTGCAGGGATGTCCGCGGACACCGGCGCCGACACGCCCCTCATAGACCTGTCCGAACTGGGCAGCAGGGCGCAATCGGATACTGAAAACGATTTCGACCGGCGCAGGCGGGAACTTGCAAGCCGCGCCGCATCATCAGCCGATGTAGAGTCCCCGGCAGGCGCACTGTCAGTGGACGATCTTGCACACTCACGCGATGAACAGGCCTTTATCCCATCGCGCACCAGCATGGCTCTGGTGCCGGCTCCCGTCGCCAAGATAACCGGCAAGGGCCCGCACGGACCATTGCCCCGGCGGGCCAAGGACGGCTCAAGGCCTTCAACCATCTATGCCCGTCCGATTTCACGCGAGCAGTTGATGTCGGACATGCCAAAAATCGCCCTGCTGATCGGCGGTATGGGACTGAATGAGAGCCTGACCAGAACGGCGATCAACAGATTGCCGCCGGAGATCTCGCTGGCGTTTGCGCCTTACGGCGAGAACCTGCAACAACAGTCAAATGCCGCCAGGTCGCGTGGCCACGAAGTCTATCTTCATCTGCCAATGGAACCGTTCGGCTATCCATCCGTCGATCCTGGTCCGCACACCCTGCTGACCTCCGTCACGCCACAACAAAACCTCGACTCGCTGCAGTGGCATCTTGGCCGGTTTACCGGATACGCCGGCGTGACCAATTATCTCGGCGCCCGGTTTGCCAGTAACAATGAGGCAATCAGCCCGGTCCTCAAGGAATTGGGCAAGCGCGGCCTGATCTATGTCGACGACGGCAGCAAGGGCTTGTCGCGAGCCACCCAGTTGGCCAGTATCCTGGGACTGGACGCCCGCTCGGCAGTCATCGATCTTGACGGCGACGGGTCACCGGCTTCCATCCTGGCCGCGCTGCAAAAACTGGAGGCGCGCGCCCGCCACAGCGGTATGGCCATCGCAACAGGTCCCGGTCTGCCCGCGACCATCGAGGCGGTCGAGCAATGGGCACAGGGTCTTGCCGGTCGCAATATTCTGTTGGTGCCGGTGTCTGCGGCTTTCGTCGCTCGCCGCAGCTAGCTCATGACATCATCATGACGAACGACCCATACGCCAAGCTTCCCTATCGCCCGTGTGTCGGCGTCATGTTGTTGAACCCGCACGGTCGTGTCTGGGTTGGTCATCGCATCGTCCAGAAGAACGATGACGAGGCTGAAGGTATCGGCATGTGGTGGCAAATGCCGCAAGGCGGCATTGATGAAGGTGAAGATATCCGCTCGGCCGCCATGCGCGAACTGTCGGAAGAAACCGGCGTGCACTCGGCAGCTATCCTGGCCGAGACCGAAGACTGGCTCACCTATGACCTGCCGGACCATCTTCTCGGCGTTGCCTGGAAGGGTCGCTATCGCGGCCAGAAGCAGAAGTGGTTCGCCTGCCGGTTCGCCGGTAACGATGCGGAAGTCGACATTTCAGGCATTGGCCACAAACCGGAATTTGACGAATGGCGCTGGGCCGAAATAGACGAACTTGAAGACCTGATCGTGCCGTTCAAGCGCGACGTCTACAGCCAGGTCATCGCTGCGTTCAGGCATCTTGCCGCGTGAATACAATGACCAGGTTGTTGGCAGGCACCTGAATGATCTGTGAAACGGCAAGTCCGCATCCGGCAGCTTCTTCGGCAACGTCTTCCAGAAGTCTGACGCCGTAGTCAGGATCCTCATTTTTCAACCAGGCATCAAAGGCGTCGTTGCTTTGCGTCGTCTCAACATCCCGTTGCCGGAACGGCCCGTATAAAACCAGCAGTCCGCCGACACTCAATTTGCGCCCGGCCCCTCTCAGCAGCCCGGCACAGGCAGCCCAGGGCGCGATATGGATCATGTTGATGTTGACAATGACGTCGGCGCGCTCAGGCTTTGCAGTATCTTCCCACGCGCCATCCATCACATCGACCAGTTGCGGCGGCATCAGGTTTGACGACGGCGCGTCAGACACATAGGCGGATATGCTGGCCAGTCGTTCAGCATCAAATTCCGTCGGCCACCAGCGCAGGTGCGGCATTGCGGGTGCACAATATGCGCCGTGCTGGCCGGTACCCGACGATATTTCCAGCAGGTCTGTCGCGGTGTCAGGCACTATCTTGAGCAACTGGTCGCGGACAACCGCCATGTTGCGATCTGCCGATGGTGTTGTCTGTTTCATCCGGTCCCATCCTGTTCGCAAACAAAAAAACCGGGCATTTGCTGCCCGGCTCGAATTCAGTGTCTGAAACCGTCCTGCAACAGCATCCAGGAGAATGAAGATTGCTCTAACACTTTGGAATCGAGCATCTTTATCCGAACAGATGATTCCATCTGATCGGATGATGCTCTAAAGCGCCGACTGCAACTGCGTCAAGTGATCGAGTGTCTCCTGCGCACGGCGTTTCTTTTCCGCATCCTTGGCATCGTGCACATCTTCTCGTGCATTCTTGACCTTTTGCGCCAGATCATCAGCTGAAAGTTCGCTCATGGTAACAGCTTCTTCAGCCAGAATGGTCAGGCCGGCGGGGTTTACTTCTGCAAACCCGCCGCGCACAAAGATACGCTCTTCACTGCCGTTTTCATTGGTGACAGTCACGACACCAGGTTTGAGTGTCGACAATACCGGGGCGTGGTTCACCAGTACGGTAAACTCGCCTTCGGTACCCGGCACAACGACCTGTTGCACATTGCCCGACGACAGCAACTGTTCGGGCGACACCAGTTCAAACTTCAAGAGATCGGCCATAAGGTTCTCCGTTAATCAGTCCGACACTCTAGATCAGGCAGCTTCTGCTGCCATGCGTTCAGCCTTCTCGACAGCTTCGTCGATAGAACCAACCATGTAGAACGCGGCTTCCGGCAAATGGTCATACTCACCCGACACCAGGCCCTTGAAGCCCTTGATGGTGTCTTCCAGAGAAACCAGCTTGCCCGGTGAACCGGTGAACACTTCAGCTACAAAGAACGGCTGCGACAGGAAGCGTTCGATCTTGCGGGCCCGCGCCACGGCGACCTTGTCTTCTTCAGACAGTTCGTCCATGCCGAGAATGGCAATGATGTCCTGCAGGGCCTTGTAGCGCTGCAACACTTCCTGCACCTGACGCGCAATGGCGTAGTGCTCTTCTCCGACAACCTGCGGGTCCAGCATGCGTGACGTTGAATCAAGCGGATCCACAGCCGGGTAGATGCCCTTTTCAGCAATTGACCGTGACAGCACGGTCGTTGCATCAAGGTGGGCAAATGTCGAAGCAGGTGCCGGGTCAGTCAGGTCATCGGCAGGCACGTACACTGCCTGAACCGAGGTGATCGATCCCTTGGTGGTCGTGGTGATGCGTTCCTGCATGGTGCCCATGTCAGTACCAAGCGTTGGCTGATAACCCACAGCCGAAGGAATACGGCCGAGCAGCGCCGACACTTCCGAACCGGCCTGGGTGAAGCGGAAAATATTGTCCACGAAGAACAAAACGTCCTGGCCTTCGTCGCGGAAATGCTCGGCAACGGTGAGACCGGAAAGTGCTACACGGGCACGTGCTCCAGGAGGTTCATTCATCTGGCCATAGACCAGCGCAGCCTTGGAACTGCCCCCGCCACCTTTCTCGTTCACCTTGGACTCGATCATCTCCCAGTAAAGGTCGTTGCCTT
>JBDNEZ010000210.1:0-4553 GCA_041690095.1 Anderseniella sp. | reverse complement strand
ATCGTGTGGATCGAACTCACATCGGTGGTGAACAATCCAGATCCATCCGGCCTGTCTGAAGATTTCCTCGCCTATGTGCAGCGCCCCGACGTGTGCAAGAAGGTTGCGTTTGCGGAAGGCACCTACAATCCGGTTACCCAGATGGGCAACAAGGACGTGCTGGCACAGTTCTCGAGCGAAGAGCTGGACGCAATCCAGTGGGACACACTGGAAGAAGAGATGTCCAACTCGGTCGATTACGACATCAACCCTGACTACGCTGAAATGTACGAATTGTACTCAGCCGCCAAGCGCGAACGCGAAGGCTAGAACAACATGGGTTCAGTTGAACCCATAAAGTTGCTCTAACACTTTGGAACAGATCAGGTTTATGATTTTTGGTTGATTCAACCAAAAATCATCCTGATCTTGAGCTTCAGCCGATCAGATAGTCTCATCTGATCGGAAAAAGATGCCCGATTGCAGAGTGTTAGAGCGATTTTATCCATCCAGGAGGATGGATATTGCTCTAATGTGTATCTGAGTTGCCTGAAAACCTGAACGGAGACTCCATGGGAGAGAGCAATAGTTCCTTTCTTGAACTGGTCGGAATTACCAAGAAGTTCGGTGACTTTACCGCAGTCAGTGAAATCGACCTGGCAATAAGGGAAGGTGAGTTTTTCACTCTCGTGGGTCCGTCGGGTTCCGGCAAGACCACAATGATCCGCATGCTGGTGGGTATGGATCAACCCACCAGCGGCGATATGCGATTAAACGGCGAGTTGCTGAACGGGGTACCCGCGAACAAACGCCCGACATGTATGGTGTTCCAGTCGCTGGCGTTGTTTCCGCACAAGTCGGTCGGAGAGAATATTGAGTTCTCGCTGAAAATTGCCGGCATGGCCCCTGCCCTCAGGCGCACAAGGGCAAACGAACTTCTGAAGCAACTGCGCTTGCCGCTGGACTACTATTCCAAGGGTGTAAACCAGTGCTCGGGTGGCGAACGCCAGAGAATTGCGCTGGCACGCGCATTGGCTTTCGACCCCAAGATACTGTTTTTCGACGAACCGCTTTCCGCGCTGGACTATCGCTTGCGCAAGACCCTTGAGAAAGAACTCAAGGACATTCACCGCGAAACCGGCAAGACCTTCGTCTACATCACGCACTCGCTCGAAGAGGCAATGGTGATGTCGGACCGCATCGGCATCATGCGTGATGGCCGCATTGTTCAGGTCGGCACGCCAAACGAGATTTACAACCATCCACGCGACAAATTTGTTGCCCAGTTCATGGGCGAAGTGAACACGATCGACGTGGACGATGCCGGCGGCAACAAGGTACGCAGCAAGGCCGACGGCGCCGTCTATTCGGTTCACAGGAAACCGGACGGCTTCAGGACCGGCCATCTGATCATCAGGCCCGAGATCATGAAGATCGGCAGCGCCGCAGCGAAATTACCCAACAAGCTGCAAGGGGTGGTGTTCAATGACTACGCCCTGGGGTCACGGGTTCAGTATCAGGTCCGCGCGGCAGGCGGCGTTCACTGGCTTGTGGAACGATTGCAGGATGAACCGTTCGATGGCAAGCTGAACGATACCGTTGATCTTGGCTGGCGGCCGGAAGACTCCATCCTGGTGAAGGATTGAGCCAATGAGCAAATTGGCAGATTGGCTAAAAAATCCGGGCGTGCTGGCAGCAGCGCCTGCGTCAATTTTTCTTCTGGTTGGCTTTGCCGGGCCCCTGCTCATGGTGTTCGGCTACAGTTTCATGCCGTCGAGAACATTCGCACTCAACCATCTCCCGACGCTGGAAAACTACTATTCAGTATTTTCGGACAGCTACTACATCTCGTTTCTGTGGTCCCTGTTTCTGGCTGCGCTGACCGTCATATTGTTATTTCCGATCTGCTATCCCATCGCCTATGGCATGGCCAAACTGTTTGGCAAATGGACCAACCTGGTCACCGCCCTGATCGCTGTCCCACTGTTGATTTCAGAAAACATCCGCCTGTTCGGCTGGGTCCTGGTGTTATTGAAGAACGGCATTCTCGATGGCACGTTGCAGAGTTTGCTGGGCATCAGCCTCTCAGGATTTCTGTATACCGTCCCATCCATCCTGCTCGGTCTGGTCTATGTCTATCTGCCGTTCATGCTGTTTCCCATGGTCATCGGCATCTCGATGATACCGGACCCACTCAAGGAAGCCGCGTTTGATCTTGGTGCCAGCCGCTGGCAGGTATTTCGCGAAATAGAATTGCCTCTGGCCATGCCCGGCATTCTGATCGGCGCCATTCTCACCTTCATCCTGGCCATGGGGTCGCTGGCTGAATCGAAGATACTGGGGGGTCAGGCGGTGGTGATGATCGCGGACGACATTGAATCCGCCTTCACCTTTGCACAGAACTGGCCAAAAGGATCGGTCCTGTCCGTACTGCTCATCGCGTTGTCGGGACTGATCGTTTTCGTCCTGTTCCGGCGCATCGACCTAGATCAGATCATCGGGCGGAGATAGGACATGAAAACTGTTGGCTCATCCCGCACAACCCAAAAATTCATCTGGATATGGACATCCGCAGTCATCCTGTTTTTGTACATACCGATGTTTGCGGTCATCCTGGCATCGTTCTCGACGCAACGCTATTTCCGCTTCCCCATCCAGTCCTTCACCACCAAGTGGTACACAAAAACCCTGGAATCGCTTTCGGTTCGCGACCTGTTATGGACCTCTATATCGGTTGCAGCACTGGTAACATTCTTCTCTGTTCTGCTGGCGTTTTTCGGCGCGCTCGCCTTTGCACGCTACGACTGGAAAGGCCGCAAGCTGTACCAGCGCCTGGTGTTGCTGCCGATCTTCTTTCCGCAAGCCGTGCTCGGTCTGTCGCTGCTGTTATGGTTTTCAGCACTGGGCATAACCACGAGTTGGCAAACGGCAGTATTCGCCCAGATGATCTGGATCGTACCGATCGTCATCCTGATCATGTCAATTCAGGCCTACAGCTTCGATCCTGCCCTTGAGGAGGCCGCCTTTGATCTTGGTGCCACCAGGTGGCAGGTGTTGCGAGAGGTCACCTTGCCGATACTGGCGCCCGGCGTTGTCTCGGGCAGCATCTTTGCATTCTTGCTGTCGTGGGGCAATTTTCCGCTGTCGCTGTTTTCCACCGGCGCAGACCAGACCGTACCTGAATGGCTATATGCCAAAATGGTATCCGGCTACACACCCATGGTGCCGACGCTTGGATCCCTGACCATGTCCAGCGCCGCCTTGATGTTGCTGCTGGCTTACCTGGTCTGGCTGGCAACCGGCGGGCGCAAGCGCCGGGCACAAGCTTTCACGTCTTCAGAAGACTGAAACTAACAAGATAAACAGGAGGGTATAAAATGCTCACATCCATCAAGGGAAAATCTGTCATCGTAACCGGTGCCAGCAAGGGTATCGGCAAGGGCATTGCACGGGTTTTCGCCAACCAGGGTGCCAAGGTGATGATCGTGGGGCGCGATGCAGCCGCTGCTGCAGCCGCGGCCGCCGAGATTGGCAATGGTGCACAAAGCTGTGTTGCGGACGTGGCCGACTGGGAACAGTCGCAGGCAATGGCAAAAACCACGGCTGAGGCGTTTGGCGGTATAGACATACTGTGTGCCAATGCAGGCGTCTATCCCCAGACCAAGCTGGAAGACATGGACCCGGCAGAGTGGGATCTGGTCCTCGGCACCAATCTGAAAGGCAATTTCCTGTCGGTCAAAGCCTGCCTGCCGTGGCTCAAGAAATCCGGTGAAGGACGGGTGGTTCTGACATCTTCCATCACCGGGCCGGAGACCGGATTTCCGGGTTGGGCGCACTATGGCGCTTCAAAGTCCGGCCAACTGGGTTTCATGAAAACCGCGTGCATCGAACTGGCCAGGTATGGCATCACTGTCAATGCCGTTCTGCCCGGCAACATCATTACCGAAGGGCTTGAAGACCTTGGTGAGGACTATCTCAAGACCATGGCAACATCGATCCCGCTGAAAAAGCTGGGTCGGGTGGAAGACATCGGCAATGCAGCACTGTTCCTGGCGTCCAGGGAAGCCAACTATATTACCGGCCAGACCATCATCGTGGATGGCGGCCAGATATTGCCGGAATCACTGGAGGCAATCGAACAGGCCTGACCGGGGCCTTTGTCGAAGAAGAATATGAGGTGCTGGTTCAGTCAAAAACTGAACCACTCTCGGGCGAGCCCAGTAGCGTGCTACGTACAGCGCTGGGCGATACGCCCGTCCAGCGCCTGACAGCTCGTGAAAAGGCCGACAGCTCCGAATACCCCAGCAGGAATGAGATTTCCGACATCGGCAGGTGCCGCTGTTGCAGGTAGACCATGGCCAGCTCGCGCCGGAGCAACTCGACAAGATCTTTGAAGGTTGTGTTTTGCTGACTCAGCTCTCTTTGAATTGCACCGGGAGACACGTGCAGTTCGACCGCAACCTTTTCCAGTGACGGATAGTCTGCCGAAAGCCCCGCACGGATCGAGTTGCTGACCCGGTCAAACAAGTCTACGGGCTTGCGCGTCCGGTTGGACAATTGCTTCAGGCAGTTCT
>JBDNEZ010000209.1:0-10362 GCA_041690095.1 Anderseniella sp. | reverse complement strand
TAGGTGCCCACAGCCGAGAGCACGATTATCAGCGGTATCAGTATGGCTTTCGGGCACTCGATGATCTTGGTGAACAGCCGAATACCCGTGAGACCGAAAACCAGCAGAAAGATGTTGGCGAGCAGCAGGTTGCCGACAGTGAACCAAAACAGGTGCGGCGTTTCAATGAGCA
The DNA here is from genome assembly GCA_041690095.1 of Anderseniella sp. Classification (GTDB taxonomy): domain Bacteria; phylum Pseudomonadota; class Alphaproteobacteria; order Rhizobiales; family Aestuariivirgaceae; genus Anderseniella. The sequence continues at coordinate 10,190 of JBDNEZ010000209.1, read as the reverse complement.
TCATCGGTCCGGGTTTCAGTCCGTGAATAAACAGCGCTCCGATAATGACGGCAGTTACCGCATCGCCTGGAATTCCCAGAGTGAGCATTGGAATAAACGCACCTCCGACGGCTGCATTGTTGGCTGCCTCCGGCGCGACCAGGCCTTCCTTTGCACCTTCGCCAAACGGCACTTCAGGATTGCGGGTCATACGCTTGGCATCATCATAGGCAAGCAGCGCCGCAATGTCCCCGCCGGTTCCGGGCAGCGCACCGATGATGGTGCCGATGCCGGACGCGCGCATGGCCAACCGGAAATACCGCTTCACATCCGAAAGCCGGGGAATGACCCGGTCGATCTTTTGCTTGATGGTCGGGAGATCGAGATTATGCATCTGGACCAGAGCCTCGGCAACGCCGAAAAAGCCGATCATTGCAGCGATGTAGGGGATGCCGCCCATGAGTGTGATTGAGCCGTAGGTGAAGCGCGCCTCCGCCGTCATGGGATCCAGCCCCACCATTCCGATCAACACACCCAACGCGCCTGCGAATGCGCCCTTGGCAAAACTCTCTCCTGATAAAGACCCGACGAGCAAAATCCCTATCAGACCGAGTAACAGGTAATCCCGCGAGTTGAACTGGATCGCGAAGTTGGAGATTAAAGGTGCGAACAGCGCCAAGGCGAGGATGCCGACAAAACCGCCGAACACGGACATCACCGTCGTCAGTCCGATAGCCTCTCCAGCTTCGCCACGTTGAGCAAGCGGATACCCGTCGAATGCTGTCGCGATGGCGCTCGGTGCACCGGGGATATTGAGCAAAATCGCTGTCCGGGCTCCGCCATAAACGCCGCCAACGAACACGCCTGCGATCAATGCCAGGGCTTCATTGACTTGCCACTTGAATGTGAATGAGATCAGGATTGACGTTGCCATTGTCACTGACAGACCGGGTATGGCTCCAACGTAAATACCACCAAGCGTTCCAGCCGCAGTAAGAAACATCAACCACGGATCCAGCCAGGAAATGGAGAGATTGGAGAGCACTTCCATGTCAGGAGATGCCCTGAATCAGGCTGCCACCCGGTAATACCACCTGGAAAACCAACCGAAAAACAACGTAGACGACCGCGAGCGAACCCGCAGTGAGCGCAGCCGACACGAACGGTCCCTTTCGCCAAAGCAGCCAGAACGAAGCGAAAAGAAAAATCGCCGAGCTGAAGACAAAACCGATCAATGGCATGGCGACAACGTAGACAAGGATGAATCCGACAACGACGAGCAATTGAAATGGGACGATGTCTTTCAAGAACGACGCCTGCCCGACCTCTGACGATTGTCGTTTGGCTATCAGTTTCCGCATAATGACCAGTGAACTCAACACCATCGTCGCTGAGGCAAGCATTGGAAATACGCCCGGTTCTGATAAACCACGCAGACCGGATATCGCGTAGGATTGCCAAAACGCGGTGACGCTGAAGACGATCAGCAGGATCGAGAAAACGATTTCACCTGGATGTCGTACGGAATTTTTTACCGCGCCGCTCATCGATCATTTCCTCTCAAAGGGGTTGATCTTCCCAGTTGCCAGCCCGCTGAAAGCGGGCTGGACTTTGGTGGCAAACCAACCCGACCGGGCAGTGGAAGCCGGATGTTACGGACGCATAATGCCGAGTTTTTCTGGGCTTACTTTGGCAGCACCGGAATCCTGCAATGCCCACGCTGTGACTTGCTGCCACTTTTTCACGAACGCTGCAGCTTCATCGCCGGAAATATTCATGACAACATTGCCCTTGTTTGCCATCAGCGTTGTGAAGGTTTCGCTTTTGGCCGCAGTGTCGAACGAGGCCACGAGCTTGGCTTTCACGTCGTCCGGCACATCCTGTTTTACAAACACACCATAAAACGGGCCCCATGGCAGAAACTTCTGCATCTCGGGCAGGGCGTCCGTGATCGCGGGAACATCCGGCAATGTGGCAACCGGTTCAGGGTTCACCACAGCAAGCACGCGCATTTTGCCAGCCTGAACCTGCGCAGCAGCGGCTGAAATACCTGTTGGCATGAAATCGACTTCACCGCCCAGCATAGCAGTCAGGCCCGGGCCTTCTCCACCGAAAGGTATAGCTGTCACTTCGAAGTCCGCAGAGTTCTTGATCAGCGCCGCAATGGTGCTCGGCAGACCTCCGGGGCCTGTGGATCCCATTTTCACTGCACCTGGATTGGCTTTGATATCAGCCATCAGATCCTGCATGGTTTTGTATTTCGAATCCGTATTGACGGCGATAACCGCGACCCCGCGACCCAGAATGTTGACAGGGTAGAATTTCGAATAATCGAGATCAGCGACACCCATGATCGGGTGTAATTGCGGATTTTCCGCACCGTACAGGAACGTATAGCCATCAGCAGGTGCAGCATTGACAAATGCTGTCGAAATCGCGCCCGCGCCGCCTGATTTGTTCAAAACGACGATGGGCTTGCCGAGCGCTTCTTCAGCAGCAGGGTTCACGGCCCGGGCAACTGTGTCGGTTGCGCCACCTGCACCCCACATAACGACGCCGAGTATTTCTCGCTCGGGATAATCAGCTGCCAACGACGTGCCAGCCATAAGTGACAGTGCGAGTGCTGCTCCAAGTAGTCTTTTCATCCAGGTCTCCTCCGAAGATATTGGCGCATTATTGTTGCCAGTTGAACAAATTGTCCAGTTCGCTCCACCTGCGCCCGTTGATGTTGCGAAACACCCGTTACCATTGGCGAAATAACTTGATTAAAGCAAGGTTGCGTAGGTACTTAGCCGAAAATGATGGCAGTTATCCGGCTGTTCGCCGATGTCGGCACGAAAGACATGGCTTCCGTCGCCGTCGTAAAACTACTGACCATGCAACTTGATGTTGCAAGTTGCGAAGTCGAGCTGTGATATGTTGTCAGGATTGGTCCCGGTTGCCGCGCTCTGCAACCCATTGTCAATCAAACTGAAATCAATCAGCGCGTTCATGCCCGGTCTATACCGGGATACGGGTCCTCTGGTTTAATCCTGATCCAGCAACCGCTCGACCGTCACCACGTCGCGCCATTCGCCATCAAGTCTGGCGTGGCGCACATGGGTACCGACCACCCGGAACCCCAGTGACTTGCACAATTCCAGGCTGGCGGTGTTCTCCGGAAAGATGCGCGACGTGATTTTCCAGCAGCCGGCCTTTTGGGCAGCGTCGAACAGCGCGACCAGTAGCGTGCGCGCGACGCCGCGCCGTTTTGCCTGTCGGTGCACATAGATGGAAAACTCCCGGATGCCGGCATAGCACTCGCGCGTGCCATAGGCGCTGGTTGAGGCAAAGCCGAGAATTTCGCCGGCATCTTCCGCCACCATGACGGGGCAGGCGTCATCGCAAAACCAGTGGGCGATGTCACCCGGTGTGCGCGGTGTCGTCTCGAAAGTGGCAGCGCGGTCTTCAATGCCCTGATTGTAGACCGCGCAGATACCGGGCGCATCGTGGCCAACGGCTGCACGCACATTTATGCTCATGGTCAGGCCGATTTCATCTCGGCGCGCACCTTCTGGCGCAACACGTCGATCGGCATCATCTTGCCGGACTTGCGGAAGTGCCAGAACGTCCAGCCATTGCAGGCTTCCGCGCCCATCACATGGGCTCCCATCTTGTGGATCGAGCCGGTGGCATCCTTGCACACCAGCGAGCCGTCAGCGCGTATCCGTGCAGCATTGCGCTGTGCCGGGTCAAACAATGTGTCGCCGGGTTTCAGCAGGCCGCGCTCGACCAGTGATCCGAACGGAATGCGGGGTTCGCCCTTTTTGCCGGTTGAAACCTTGAGCACTTCATCATCACCGGTTTCAATGGCAGCGATGCGTTGCTGGGCAACCGCGATATAGCTTGCGTCGCGCTCAATGCCGATGAAGTGGCGGCCCAGCCGCTTGGCCACCGCGCCGGTCGTGCCGGTGCCGAAAAACGGGTCGAGTATCACATCGCCCGGCTTGGTCGAGGCCAGGATGACCCGGTGCAGCAGGCTTTCCGGCTTCTGGGTCGGGTGCGCCTTGCGGCCGTCACTGCCTTTGATGCGTTCGCTGCCGGTGCATATCGGCAGCAGCCAGTCAGACCGCATCTGCAGATCGTCATTGAACGACTTCAGCGCTTCGTAGTTGAAGGTATAGGTCTTCTGGGTTTCAGACCGGGTGGCCCAGATCATGGTCTCGTGCGCATTGGTAAACCGGGTGCCGCGAAAGTTCGGCATCGGGTTGGTCTTGCGCCACACGATGTCGTTGAGAATCCAGAAGCCCAGATCCTGCATCACCGTGCCGACACGAAAGATGTTGTGATACGAGCCGATGATCCAGATTGTGCCGGTGGGCTTGAGGATACGGCGGCACTGCGCCATCCATTCGCGCGAGAACGCGTCATAGGCGGCAAACGACGAGAACTTGTCCCATTCGTCATCCACGCCGTCCACCTTGCTCTGATCGGGACGGGTCAGATTGCCGCCGAGCTGCAGATTGTAGGGCGGGTCGGCAAACACCACATCCACACTTTCAGACGGAATTTTCCGAAGCTCCTCGATGCAATCGCCTGCAAGAATCGAGTTCAGAAGCGGAGCAATGTCCGGCTTTGTGGCAATACCCATTTGTACGCATAACCTGTGTTGACGCATCACTGACAAACGGGCGTTTTTCGACGGCGCCCGCGCCCTGAGACCGACGTCTGTTGCGTCTTTGTCTGCAAGGCTCAGGCTCTATGTTGAATCACCGGGACTCCGGCGTGAATCAAATTCTTAATGAATGGTTAACGCGCAGTTGCTGCAAGCGCCTTGCGCACCGGGGCAAACGAGCTTCGGTGGTGGCGTGTGGGCCCGTGAAGTTTCAGCATTTCCAGGTGAAATGCCGTGCCATAGCCCTTGTGGCGGGCAAAACCGTATTCGGGGATTTGCTGATCCAGCACCCGCATCATGCGGTCGCGCGTGACCTTGGCCACGATTGAAGCAGCCGCAATGGAAACCGCTTTCGCGTCGCCTTTGACAATTGCGTTGGCGGGACAGTCAAGTTTCGGGCAGCGATTGCCGTCGATAAGCGCGAGGTCGGGTGTGTGTTCGAGGTCGGCAATTGCTTGCGTCATCGCCCATAGGGTTGCGTGCAGAATGTTCATCTCGTCGATGCGGGCAACGTCGGCCACGCCGACGCCGATATCCGCCGTTGCCAGGATTTCCGCAAACAGCGCATTTCGCGCCGGTTCAGACAGCTTCTTGCTGTCGTTCAGGCCGGTCGGAATATGCTCGGGGTTAAGGATGACCGCAGCCGCCACGACCGGACCGGCAAGCGGGCCGCGACCAGCTTCGTCCACCCCGGCAACCAGGCGCGCGCCGCCATCGAGTGCCAGGCGCTCCAGGGTGAAATCGGGTGCTGTGCCGGATCGAATCGTCATTACTGCGATCATAACGAATGAGTTTGCTGATACGCTAGAGCATGTTTCACTATAGATAGAATCATTTGACCGCAGGTCGCAGTGTTGTTGCAGTCAGGCCTGCGTGCCGACGATCCGTGTCTGTGTACTGAAGCCCCAGGCAGGTTCAAACCGGTGCAGGTGATAAATCGGATGGGTTTTCAAATCGTCAGGGTAATCACCCTTGCGCAACGTGGTCGCGATGCTGGGCATCACTGTCGCTGTGATGTTCGCGACATGACCTGCCGTACCGCGATGAACGTGGCCACTGAAAACTGCGATTACCCGCCCGGAATGTTGCAAGGTACTGCGCAACCCAGACATGATTTCCCGGGTTTCAAAGTTAACTGGATCCGGCCCTACCGGGACGTCAAATGGTGGATGGTGAGTAAAAACTGCAATAGGTCTGGTTGTATCCGCGTCGATCATGCTGATCAGTTTTTCGATCCGCTCCTGGCAAAAGTCGCCCTTGTTGCTGCTGGCGCTTTTGGTGTCGAGCATGATTAATCTTACCGGGTAGTCGTCAATCGCGTAGTCGATAAACCTGGAAGCCGGTGAAACATACCCTAACGCCGAAAACGCTTCGCGGAAATTCGCCCTGTCGTCCTTGTTGCCGACCATGGCATATGCCGGTGCTTGTGCAATGGCGAGTGTCATGACCGACTGCTTGTACTCGTCCTGGCGTCCGTTATGTACAACATCTCCGGTATGCACGATCACGTCAGGTGCCGGATCGAGCGCGTTGATATCTGCAATGGTTGCCTCAAAATCGCGTAGTCTGCGACCCGCATCCGGCGTATCCAGTGCTATATGGGTATCGGAGATTTGCGCGATGATCATCAAGCCATCCCTAATCTTTCGATCGCAGACCGGTATAGTAATCCTTGAGGATTTCCACCACCTCAGGCCGGCTGAATTCGGGTGGTATGTCGGCATCGTTGGAGAGCATCTCGCGCTGTTGTGTGCCGGAGATCGAAATATGATTTTCCGGGTCATGTGGACAGGTTTTGGCCGTCGCCATTCCATAGCACTTTTTGCAGTAAAACGTGATGTCGATCTTCAACGGTTTGGTCAGTAGTGCGCCATCCCACAGTTCATCGAAAATGTGATGTGCATCAAACGGGCCGTAATAATCGCCTACGCCGGCATGGTCGCGACCGACGATCAGGTGCGAGCAACCGAAATTCTGCCGGATAAGCGCATGAAGCAGCGCCTCTCTGGGCCCCGCATAGCGCATCTCGATCGGATAACCGGCCAGCACAACAGTCTCCGGCCGGAAGTAATTGTCAATCATCGCCTGTATGGCCGCGGTGCGAACCTCGGCCGGGATGTCGCCGGCCTTCAGTTTCCCAAGCACTTGATGGATAAACACACCGTCAGTTACCTCCACCGCGATTTTGACCAGATGTTCGTGGCTGCGGTGCATCGGATTTCGTGTCTGGAATGCGGCGATTTGTGACCATCCCCTGTCCAGGAACATGGCGCGCGATTGCGCCGGGCGGATGTACAGATCGGGATATTTTGTCGGATAGTCGCCTTCGCTGAGAACCTTGACCGGGCCAGCCAGGTTGACGTCGCCCTGCTCAAGAACTTTGGCCACGCCGGGATGCCTGGCATCGGTGGTGCGGTAGACATGCGTTGCCTCGAACTGCTTGTCGATTGAGTACTTCTCGCGAACCTCCATGATGGCGAGGATTTCGCCGGTCTCTGCATCGGCAAGCGCGACTTGCTCCTCCTCACCAACCGAATCGGCGAATTCCTTTTCCACCGGCAATGTGATCGGAATCGGCCAGAAGACGCCGCTGGCCAGCTTCATATCCAGGCACGAACCGTGCCAGTCGTCATGGCCCATAAATCCGTCGAGCGGGGTGTAGGCCCCCATTGCCAGCATGAAAACATCGGAGACCGCCCGTGAGTCGAGAGCAATGGTTCTGAGTTTGCCGGCTCGTTTCAGTTCTTCAGCGCGCTCAGACTCTGGCAGCAACAGAGGTTTGACTGTCTGCGAACAGTGCGGTGGTACGAGTTTCGGCATTGCCGTTCCTTCCGGAAACAAGCTGAATCAGGCAGAACGAGCATTGCAGACTGCATGGAATGCGCAGACTGAATGGAATGCCTGGGTCTGGAACTCACAAATGAAAAATCCAGCGGTGAGAATGACGTGCGCAGACAGTGTGCTCTGGTCATGGGATGATCAGTCTATGATGTGATAGACGGGTGCCTTCTCCATTGCCCATTCTCCGGACTCCTGATCGTACTGAGAAAGCGTGAAGCAGTGCCAATCGGTGTCATCAAGCTTCGGATGATCAGCCCGGTAATAATAGCCAGGCCACCGGGTTTCCTCCCGAAACATTGTGTGTTGTGTCACGCTCTCCGATGCCAGTACCCGGTGGTTGAGTTCCCAGGCCCGCTGCAGTTGATGAAGACTGTCAGCACCGAGATACTTGAGGTCTTCTTTCAACATTTGCAGCAGTTCGATTCCGCGCGTGAGCATGGGAGTGTTGGTTGTGTAATGGGCGCTGATACCGCCAACATACTCGTCCATAATCTTTTCAAGACGCTGAAGGCCATGCAGCGGCAGCATATAGCTGGGTGAAACTGAACCACCGACGATCTCATTCCTGCCGACATCGTAAGTCTCCATCGGCTGGAACACCAGTTGTTCAAGATCCGTGTAATCTTTCTCGCTGATTTCAGGTTGTTCACGACCCAGATCGGTCACGTACTTGACGGCTGCCTTGCCGGCGATCCGGCCTTCGGTAAACGACCCTGACGAGAACTTATGCGCTGTTCCGCCGATGGTGTCGCCGGCGCCGAACAGGCCGTCAACCGTCATCATCCGGTTATATCCCCACTGGTATTCCGCCGGGGCATAATCTTCCGGCCCGCTCGCCCATGCGCCGGAGCAGGTGGCATGCGAACCCATGACATATGGCTCAGATGTCGTCAGTTCGGGATTGGTATGTTTGGGGTCTATGTTCTGGGATGCCCAGACCACGGCCTGGCCAATCGTCATGCCGAGGAAATTTTCCCATCCGACAGTCTCCAGGTGGGGGTCTTTAAAGGCTTCCTTGGTCACCATGCGAATGGGGCCTCTGCCTGCCTTGACCTCTTCCAGAATGGCATGATTGCGCAGGCATGTGGGCACCGGGTGCCTGTCAATATAGTCGCCTACCAGTTCCTTGGTGTTCTCGTACCAGTTGGACTCGTACTCGTTTCCGTAAGCGTTTTCGGTATGGGTTTTCAGATGCAGGAAGTAGGCGCCGACCGGACCATAGCCATCCTTGAACCGGGTCAGGACAATACGGTTTTCCATTTGCGTCATCTTGGCGCCGACCTGAATTGGCAGGGCATAGGCGGACGCGCTGCTCCAGGGGGCATACCAGGTTCGACCCATGCCTTCACCGGTCGAACGAGGCTTGAAAATGTGCGATGCTCCGCCGGCTGCAACAATGACGGCTTTGCCGCGAAAGACGTAAAAATCTCCGGTACGAACGTTGAATCCGACTGCGCCGGCGACCCGGTTCGGTTTGGTTTTATCCATCAGCAGATGGGTCACCATGATCCGGTTGTAGACTTCGGTGGCGGCTTTCCTGGCGGCTTCGGCAACAATCGGCTTGTAGCTTTCGCCGTGGATCATGATCTGCCACTTGCCCTCGCGCAGATAGCGCCCGGTTTCCGGGTCCTTCATGATCGGCAGGCCCCATTCCTCGAACTTGTGAACCGTTGAATCGACATGCCTGGCAATGTCGTAGCCCAGATCCTCGCGCACCAGACCCATGAGGTCATTGCGGGCATAACGGACATGGTCTTCAGGCTGGTTCTCGTCCCATTGCATGCCCATGTAGCAGTTGATTGCGTACAAGCCCTGCGCTACGGCGCCGCTTCGTTCGATGTTGGCTTTTTCGACGCAGACGATTTTCAGATCACGCCCCCAATACCTGGATTCATACGTGGCTCCGCAACCGGCCATGCCGCCGCCGATAACGAGAATGTCGGACTCAACGAAAACAGTTTTTCTTTTTGAAAACAAACCCACTAGACCACTCCTTGTTTGAGCTGATCCTGCCTGAGAGCGGGCAGCGCATCGATATTGAGCGCATCGGGTTCGTGGGCGAGTTCCTGCGAACCTAGCGCATCCGGGCTTGGTACGTCGTAGTCGGACGGTGACTTGATTGATCCCCATGGTGTGGTTCTGATCGGAGAAACAAAATTCTTTTCACGACCATCCCTGAACGTGACCTTCCACGAAATGGTTCCCTTTTCCTCTTCACGCAGACAACGGACACTGTGACCCATCGGGGCAAATTCGGCGTAGCCGCGCACGTCGATTGCGTTTTGCGGGCAAGCCTTCACGCACGAATAGCACTCCCAGCAGAAATTCGGTTCAATGTTGTAAGCCCGCCGGTAAGTAGGATCGATATGCATGATGTCTGACGGGCAGATGTCGACACAGTGTCCGCAGCCGTCGCAACTGGTCATATAAACGAATGTCGGCATGAGCTTTATTTTCTCCTGTATCGAGTACCGCTGGCGGGTTGATTAATAGTGTCCGGGGTGTCGGCGGGCGCTGCCAAGAACCTTTGGTTTGTCAGCCGGCGGCGGCAGGTTGCGCCGGGATCCATTTGCCTGTTCCACTCTTTTCTGAAGCGCTGCAGCAGGCTTGAAGAACATGTGAGAAAACTTGGACCATGGCACCGACCCGAACAGTATCGTCGTGGCAATCAGGTACAAACCCAGAAACACATTCGTTGCCCCGCTGCCTGCTGCCT
>JBDNEZ010000208.1:0-6268 GCA_041690095.1 Anderseniella sp. | reverse complement strand
TGCCGAGTTCGGCCGAGCCTATGTGACACCGGCAGACGAGAGACTGCCCCTGCTGGATGGCTGGTTCGATGACGGCCCGGAGCAGGTCTGGATGAGCCACGGCGATCATGTATCAAGGCTGGCGCCCGGGTTTAGGGTCTATGGCGTCTCGCCCAACGCACCGTTTGCCATTACGGCAGATACGACACGCAATTTCTTTGCCGTGCAGTTTCACCCCGAAGTCCACCACACGCCGCACGGCGCCAGGCTGTATGAAAACTTTATCCGGCTGGCCGGGTTTACCGGCGACTGGACAATGGAGGCCTACAAGGATCAGGCCATAGCTGCCATTCGCGAACAGGTCGGGTCTGGCCGGGTGATTTGCGGCCTGTCCGGTGGTGTGGACTCATCGGTTGCCGCCGTGTTGATCCATGAAGCCATTGGGGATCAGCTGACCTGTATTCTGGTGGATCACGGCCTGATGCGCAAAGACGAAGCGGACCAGGTTGTCACGATGTTTCGCGAGCACTACCATATACCGCTGGTGCTGGTGGATGCCGCAGATATATTTCTGGACGCGCTGGAGGGTGAATCCGACCCGGAGAAAAAGCGTAAGACAATCGGACGGCTGTTCATCGAGGTGTTCGAACGCGAGGCGCAAAATATCGGCGGAGCGGATTTCCTTGCCCAGGGCACGCTGTACCCGGATGTGATCGAGAGCGTGTCATTTTCCGGCGGTCCGTCAGCCACCATCAAGTCGCACCACAATGTTGGCGGTCTGCCGGATCGCATGAACATGCAACTTGTCGAACCGCTGCGCGAATTGTTCAAGGACGAGGTGAGGGCGCTTGGCCACGAACTGGGTCTGCCCGACAGCTTCATTGGCCGGCATCCATTTCCCGGCCCCGGACTTGCCATACGCTGCCCCGGTGGGGTGACCCGCGACAAGGTCAGGATTCTGCAGAATGCAGACGCGGTCTACCTGGATGAAATTCGCAAGGCCGGTCTCTATGACGACATCTGGCAGGCGTTCGCCGTGCTGCTGCCGGTTCAGACCGTCGGCGTCATGGGAGACGGGCGAACCTACGAGTTCGTCTGCGCACTGCGCGCTGTCACCTCCGTTGACGGCATGACGGCGGACTTCTTTCCCTACGACATGGAGTTTCTGGGCCGCGTCGCGACCCGCATCATCAACGAGGTGCGCGGCATCAACCGGGTGGTCTACGATGTAACCTCAAAACCGCCCGGCACTATTGAGTGGGAATGATCCAGACGTGGGTGTGTGTTTCGTTTGGTTTGCCGAAAGTTTCACAAACATTTGATATCATTTAGTTTTCAGCACTTTGGAATCAAACACCTTTATTCGAACAGATGAGCCCATCTGATTGGATGATGCTCTAGCGCAAGCGCTGTAGCAACCCATCACAGGCATGCCGCTGTAACCTTTTCACAGCGAGCTCATAGTGATTTTTTTGGATCAGAAATTCAAAAGCAGAAAAACAATATACAGTATTGTCCAAAATTCTAAATTCGTTTCATTATACTCACTCAATTCTCGCACCTGAACGATGTAACCATTTCAGGGGATTGAAAGCCAATATCGTCAACTTGGAACGCAGTCGAGATATGACTAGTTACAGGCGAGCAAACCGGAATTCGATCCGTGACGGCGCGAGGTTTAAAGCGTGTTTCGCTCAATAGGGTTCAATCCTGCTCATGATAACGCTTGCCGACCACTGACAGCAAACATCGATTCGCCTCATACCAGATGAAACATCATGAATTGCCGGAAAGGGCCTGAAAAATGTCAATTGAGAAAGTAGATACGCTTGTAGTTGGCGGCGGCCAGGCCGGTATTGCCATGAGCGAGCATCTGAGCAAAGCCGGCGTGCCTCACCTCGTTCTGGAGCGACACAGAATCGCCGAACGCTGGCGCTCGGAAAGATGGGATTCTCTGGTTGCCAATGGCCCGGCCTGGCATGATCGGTTTCCGGGCATGGAGTTTTCCAGTACCGACCCCGATGCCTTTGCCTCCAAGGAGCAGGTTGCGGACTATTTTGTCGCCTATGCAGAACAGATCGGCGTCCCCATCCGCTGCGGTGTGGAGGTAACGGATGTGCAAAAGAATGTTGGCCGGCCCGGGTTTCGTGTTGAAACGTCGGAAGGTGTAATCGAAGCCGCCAACGTGGTTGCCGCCACCGGACCTTTCCAACGCCCCGTCACCCCGGCCGTTGTTCCTGAAGATGCAGGTTTTATGCAGATACACTCGAATGCCTACCGCAATCCGGAACAGTTGCCTGACGGTGCGGTACTGGTGGTCGGAGCGGGGTCTTCGGGCGCACAGATCGCAGACGAACTCTTGCAAGCGGGAAAGCGCGTTTACCTTTCGGTCGGCCCCCACGATCGTCCTCCGCGGGCCTATCGCGGGCGGGATTTCTGCTGGTGGCTGGGGGTTCTCGGCAAGTGGGATGCCGCGGCGATGGAGCCAGGCACCGAGCATGTCACGATCGCGGTGAGTGGTGCCCATGGCGGCGATACTGTTGATTTCCGGCGTCTTGCCGCGCGGGGCATGACGCTGGTCGGCCGAACTGAAACTTACAAGGACGGTGTGATCAGTTTTGCGCCAGACCTTGCCGGAAATGTTTCACGAGGCGATGCCAACTACCTGTCGCTGCTGGATGAAGCCGATGCATATGTCGACCGCAATGGTTTGGATCTTCCCGAAGAGCCTGAAGCCCGCAATATCGATCCGGACCCGCAGTGCATAACAGATCCAATTCGTGAGTTGAACCTGGCGGAGGTTGGAGTAACTTCGATAATCTGGGCAACAGGTTTTGCGCTTGACTATGGCTGGTTGAAGGTTGACGCGTTTGATGAGAGCGGCAAACCAAAGCATCAGCGGGGTGTTTCAGTTGAGTCCGGGATCTATTTTCTTGGCTTGCCGTGGCAGTCGCGAAGGGGATCTTCCTTCATTTGGGGCGTGTGGCATGACGCCAAGTATCTGGCAGACCACATTATAACCCAACGCAAATATCAGGAATATCATGTTTCTGCGCAAGGCAAGTCTGAAGCCGCTTAAATCAAAACATGAACGGACCTGACTATTGAATGTTTGTCACTGCATGAAGTGCGATTGCATGTCGAAATCGACCGCGTAAAGCTGCCGGATTGTATTGTCGACATCTTCGTCAATGTAGGCGTGGTTGCCGGGAACGCGACCGCTTCCGGCAAATTCTTCAATCAATTCGGAAACCTGGGTATGCAAGGAAAACTTGTCATACCTGACAGTCGGTGAAGCGTTTAGCGGCATCTTGAAATAGTGATCCGCCAGCTCTTGCCCCCAAAGTAGGCACGCTTCGGAATGCAGACCATCAAAGGGTATCACACAATCATACCTGATCGGCCACAAGTGGTCAGCTTGGGGAATGACGTGAGCGTCGACCAGCCATCTGTTTGAAAAGGGTCGGAGATAACGGGCAAGGTATTTGTATAAAAAATCATGAAAACTCGACTCTCGATAATCCATCCCGGTCAGTGCTTCAAAATTGGCAATGATACCGTCATCGCCTGAGCCCTGTATGAACTTGTTGTTGAACAGCGAAACCAGCCTGTCCGCCGGATTGCGGAAAACGAAGAAATTGCAGTCGCTGCTGTTGAATTGATGGTGGTGACGAACCGCAGTCTTCCGGGTTAGAATCTCCATGATTTTCTGGTGAGGAAATTTGGAGTTATACTCTTGATCAACTATGAATCTCGCGATTGTGGAGCAGGCATTCTTTCTTATGAAGGAGTATACATAGCGTTTGTTTTCGATTTTGAAGGTAAAATGTGCGCCCCCACCTGAATAATAAAAATATGGCTTCCGTAGTATCTCTTTGAGGAATTTTCTACTGTATTTTGAGGAAACTTTCGTCCGGTATGTTGCATGGTTCCGCAACGGTTCGGAGCGATTGTCAAATGTCAGCATGGCTGAAACCCGTAAGACATGGATGATGAGTTATTGAACCATATTGAGTGCAACACGCTTTAACACCTTGGAATCGAGCATCTTTATCCAAACAGATGATTCCATTTTATCGGATGATGCTCTAATCCCGACCATCACCGACAGGATCAACCGGCACCCCCGGTTCAGCGGGTGAATATTCCGGCTTTTCATCTTCCGCTACCGGTGGCCCGGATTTGCCGCTGGCAAGTTGTGCCTGCGCGCATTCCGCCCATTCGATGGCGTTTGTCAGGCCCGACAGCGAAAATCGAATGTCGCGCGGCTCTTCGCCTTTTGCGGCGTAGCTCCAGCTTATGGTGTCGCCGGGTTTTGCTTGCGCCAGTGCCTCGCCGCTCAACACCTCGTCAATCGCATATTCATTCACCGCAACCGGAGCCGTGATCGCCTCATTTGAAACTTTCAGGGCAGGGTTGTTGTCTACTGTCAGGGTAAACCCTGCCACGGTGTCGGCTTGCTCAAGAACGTCGACCAGCAATATCTGCCACTTGGCCTGCACGTTGGCACGTTGAAACGCCAGAGTATGGCTGAAGCCCAGCGGAGCGCCTTTGTCCAGCCTGTGGGTTACAGCCCGGCACCGAGAACCCGGTTTGCACGATACAATAAAACTGCGCGAGTAGATGCGGGCTTCATCGAACTTCTGGTGAACCTCCTGATTGCACAACTGTTCCGCCTGAGCGCTTGTTGCAACAAGCAAAAGGCTTGCCGCAGCAAGCCGGATCGGTAATCGCAGTATCATGAGTTTCCGCCACCAGCACATTCAATACACACCGCAGCGGCCGGGTCGACTTCCAGGCGCGCTGCTGCAATTTGTTCTCCACAGGTGGCGCAGCACCCGTATTCACCATCCTCGAGCCGCCGCAGTGCCTGCTCCAGCCGGACAAGTTCTGTTGCGCGCGCGCGTTCCTGCGCCTGTGCCATTGCCTGACGCTGCATGGCATCCACTCGTGACAACCTGCCCACCGATTGCTGATCAAGTTCAACAGCATCGCGGTCTTCAGCCGAGATCGACGACAGCTTGTTGAGTTCATCGCGGCGTGCCGTCAACCGGGCCCGGGCTGTTTCGCGGTCAGGTATCATCTGGCTTGCGCGCAATCCACCCACTTGATGGCTTCAGGCAGGTCTTCAAGAGCAACATCATGGACAATTCTCTTGCCGCCAATCAGTTGCACGGTTGCGTTCATGGTGGTTGATTCAAGCATGGTCGACACAACAATGTCGGAGATGTCATCATCAACGTGCACGCTTTTCATGTCTTCGGCAGTAATCAGAAATTCCGGGGCAATACGGGTTTCGTCCTCGCCGTCGAAAACCAGATCGAACCCGGCGCCGGAATCAATCGACGAGGTGCTGGTAACAAGCCCAAGCCATGGACCCGATATGGAGGCTCTTTCCAGTGCAATGGCAACATTGCCGGTGCTGGAAATGGAGATGGAACATTTGCCTTTCGGGATGCACTGAGCCGAAAATCCGCCGGTTTGCACCACTATGGCGCCATTGCCTTGCACGGCCTCGATACCGCAGACTTCAGCGCTCAGTGCCGGTGTGCTCAACCCAATGATGAAGAATAATGTCAGCGCAGTGCTCATACGTCTGTTCACGTGTTGTCTCCTGTGCACCGAAACTGTCG
This sequence comes from Anderseniella sp., assembly GCA_041690095.1. GTDB lineage: Bacteria > Pseudomonadota > Alphaproteobacteria > Rhizobiales > Aestuariivirgaceae > Anderseniella. Next base: position 656 of record JBDNEZ010000208.1, on the reverse strand, counting down.
GGTGCCGGATTCCTGGGGGTCGCTGCCGGCCACAATTCGCGGGCAGGCTTTCGAGAGGAGCCTATTGATGCCACTTCCACGTTGTCATGGTCAATCACTGTGGCAACAGTTAGAATGGCACAGAGATTCTTTTTTGTCGCATCAAGATCTCGAACCACAAAGAAACCACAACGGGTGGAGCTACAATGACGAAACTGATCTGGGGCATGGTCCTGTTTTACGGGGTTCATCTGATGTCGCTTACCCCGTTGCGGGCAACAATCACATCAAGGATGAGTGAAAATGTCTACAAGGGCATATATTCACTGATCTCGCTGGCCGGTCTGGGCCTGATGATCTGGGGGTTTATTCTTGCCCGCGGCGGGCCTGATGCTGCCCGCATTGTCTATGACCCGATTGTCGGTGCCAACCATGGCACCATGGTGCTGGTGCTTGTGGGCCTCATCCTGCTGGCCGCAGCTTACACCAAGGGCCATATACGTCTGTTCGTCAAACACCCAATGTCACTGGGAATTGGCCTGTGGGCGGGAGGTCATTTGCTGGCAAATGGCAACCTTTCGGAAGTGCTGCTGTTTGGCGGTTTCCTCGCTCTCAGTGTTCTCGATATCATCGTCAACACGATGAGAGGCAAGCTGCCATCTTATGAACCAAAGCTG
>JBDNEZ010000207.1:0-6308 GCA_041690095.1 Anderseniella sp. | reverse complement strand
CGGGCCATAGAACTCGACAAACTTGCCGACCACGCCCTTTGCGCGCAGCATTTCAACAACCCGCAGCACAAGATCGGTGGCGGTGGTGCCCTTGGCCAGCTTGCCGGTCAGCTTGAAACCGACCACTTCGGGTATCAGCATGGATATCGGCTGTCCCAGCATGGCAGCTTCCGCTTCGATGCCGCCGACGCCCCAACCAAGCACGGCCAGACCGTTGACCATGGTTGTGTGTGAGTCGGTGCCGACAAGCGTGTCGGGATAGGCAACGGTTGCCGCCTTGCCTTTGACTTTCTGCTTTTTGGTCCATACCGTCTTGGCCAGATATTCCAGGTTCACCTGGTGGCAGATGCCGGTGCCGGGCGGCACCACCCTGAAATTGTCAAACGCGTCCTGACCCCATTTCAGGAACTTGTAGCGCTCGCCATTGCGATCGTACTCCATGTTGACGTTTTTCTTGAACGCGCCGGCGGTACCGAAAAAGTCAACCATCACGGAATGATCAATGACAAGGTCCACCGGGGCCAGCGGATTGATTTTCTTCGGGTTGCCCCCGAGATCAACCATGGCATCGCGCATCGCTGCCAGATCGACGACGGCAGGCACACCTGTAAAGTCCTGCATCAGCACACGGGCCGGGCGGAATGCAATCTCGCGTTTGGACTTTCCCTTTGCCGTAACCCACTTGGCCATGGCTTCGATGTCGGTTCTGGTGACTGTGCGACCGTCTTCGTGGCGCAGCAGGTTCTCCAGCAGGACTTTCAGCGATGCCGGTAATGACGAGATCCCGGCAAGGCCGTTTTTCTCGGCAGTCTTGAGGGAATAATACACATATACCTTGTTTCCGACCTTGAGGGTCTTGCGGCATTTGAAACTGTCAAGCGACTGATCGGTCATCTGGTGTTGGCTCCATGGAATCTCAGTGATGGCTGTGTTTTAGACACATCTTGCGCCAAGTACCAGTAGCACTGTTGTCGAACATCACTTTCAACTGCGGTTTGTTTGCGCTAACACCGCTCGCATGAAGATTTCGGGGCAACAACTGGCATGTGAGCGCGGCGGGCGAATGGTCTTCACCGGTCTCGACTTCACCGCCGATGCCGGCCGCATGCTGGTATTGCGAGGGCCCAACGGGGCCGGCAAGACGTCACTGCTGCGCCTCATCGCGGGACTGGCCGAACCCGTCGGCGGATCACTTGTTTTTGAACACACATCACTGCCGCGAGATACCATGCTGGGTGAACATGTGCATTTCATTGCCCACCATGATGCCATCAAGCTGCACTTGTCGGTTGCAGAGAATCTCAAATTCTGGGCAGGTTTCTTCGGCGGCGGCGATGTGGCAGGTGCCATGCAGGCCATGAACCTCACCTCGCTCGGCGAGTTTCAGGCCCAGCGTCTGTCTGCCGGTCAAAAACGCAGGCTGGGCCTTGCCCGGCTTGCGCTGATTGAAAGACCCGTCTGGTTGCTCGACGAACCAACGGTTGGCCTGGACGCCGCTTCGCAGCAACTGTTGGCCGCCATGATGGTCCGGCATCTGGACGGTGGCGGCGTCATCATCGCGTCCACGCACATAGACCTGCCGGTCAAATCCAGTGATGTTCTTGACTTTGCCAATCTCGCAGAACAGGCCAGCTGACATGACATCTGCGTTTACAGCCATCGTTGTTCGTGATTTCACACTTGCCGTCCGGCAGGGCGGCGGTATCGGCACGGCAATCGGGTTCTTCCTGACCGTCATTGTCCTGCTGCCGCTTGGTCTCGGCCCGGATCAGCAATTGTTGCAGCGCATTGCACCGGGTGCCTTGTGGATAGCGCTGTTGTTATCCGTGCTGTTGTCCGCTGACCGCTTGTACCAGACCGATCATGACGACGGATCACTTGAAATCATGGCGTTGTCGTCGACACCACTGGAAATCGTCGTGCTGGCCAAGGCCAGCGTTCACTGGCTCACCTCCGGCCTGCCGCTGGCCATCGCGGCCCCGGTGTTCGGCTTTCTGTTGAACCTCGACACAGCGCTCATCGCGCCATTGGCAATCGCCATGGTGACCGGCTCGCTGGCGCTGTCCCTGCTGGCCAGCCTGGGCGCCGCCATCACGGTCGGCCTGCGCCAGGGCGGGTTGCTGGTCTCGCTGCTGATACTGCCGCTTTATGTACCGGTGATGATTTTCGGGGTTCTGGCCTCATCAGGTGCGCAGTCAGGCATCGACAACTCCGGTGCCGCTCTGGTGATCCTGATGGCCATTGTTCTGGCGGCTTTGGTCGTGTCTCCGTTTGCATCTGCTGCAGCGCTGCGCAGCTTCATGCGCTGATCACTTCGCGTTGAGCTGCCTGTGACCACGTTGCCATTGCGCGCACGTCTGCCCGGCGCTACAGATTGCAACCATGAGTTCGATAGAAAGATTTGCCAATCCAACCCGCTTCATGCGCCTCCAGAAGGCTGTCCAGCCATGGGTGTGGGTCATCACTTTTGCCCTGTTCGGTGTCGGGCTGTTCCTCGGGCTGACACGCGCGCCTGCGGACTACCAGCAAGGCGAGACAGTGCGCATCATGTATGTCCATGTACCTGCGGCGTGGTCTGCGTTGATGGTTTATTCTGTCATGGCACTTGCCAGCATCATCGGCATCGTCTTCCGCCACCCGCTGGCCGATATCGCTGCCAAGGCAGCTGCCCCCATCGGGGCGGTTTTCTGTTTTCTGGCCCTTGCCACAGGGGCCCTGTGGGGCAAGCCCATGTGGGGCACATGGTGGGTCTGGGACGCGCGGCTCACGTCGATGTTTGTGCTGTTTCTGTTGTATCTGGGCTATATGGCGATATGGCAGGCAATAGATGATCCACGCAGGGCATCGCGAATAGCGGCAATTGTCGCAATTGTCGGGTTTATCAACGTGCCGATTGTCAAGTTTTCGGTGGACTGGTGGTATTCGCTGCACCAGCCTGCCAGCGTATTCCGTGCCGGCGGACCGACGATCCACGCTTCCATTCTCACGCCCCTCCTGATTATGGGGCTGGCCTTCAGCTTTTTGTTTCTGGCCCTGCACCTGATCGCCATTCGCTCTGAAATCGGCGCTCGCCGCATCCGCCAGACCGAACTTGCCCGCACCGGTGCCCTGCAATGATGAGGCATTGAGCACATGGATTTCTCTGCTCCTCACATGGGCTTTGTCATCTCGTCCTACGCGGTTACCCTTGTCGCACTGTGTGGGCTGGCAGTGTGGATTTTCGCGCGCGCGCGTTCGGTTGCACGCCGCCTCAGGCAACTGGAAGACGAAGGCGCTGAACGGCGCCGAAACACCGGTCAGGGTAACCCATGAACCAATCGATCTCTGAAAAACCTCCCAAACGCGGCCGTTTCTGGGTGCTTGCACCGGTACTGGTGTTCACAGGCCTTGCCGCCGTCTTCATGACAGGGCTCAGGCGTGGCGACCCCTCAAAACTGCCTTCGGCGCTGATCAACCAACCCGCACCTTCATTTGAACTGCCGGCGCTGCAGGGACTGACAAGCGGTGGCGATCCGGTTCCCGGCCTGTCCTCCGCGAGCTTGGCGCAGGGCAAGGTCACCTTGATCAATGTCTGGGCATCCTGGTGTGGACCGTGCCGCGAAGAACACCCGCAGCTCATCGAACTGTCAAAGCGCAATGATATTCATCTCGCGGGCTTCAACTACAAGGACCAGCGCGAAAATGCATTGCGCTTTCTCAATTCTTTGGGAAATCCGTACGCCAGCGTCGGCGTCGATGCGACCGGACGCACCGCTGTCGACTGGGGGGTCTATGGTGTGCCTGAAACCTTTGTGATCAATGGCAAGGGCACCATTGTCTACAAGTTCACCGGGCCCATCACCGAAAAGGTCCTGCGCGAGGAAGTCATCCCGGCAATCGAAAAAGCTCAGTAGATCAGGACAGGTTTTGGGTCGCTACAATCAGAAGTGATGCACTTGATCGTTGCTGACTTTGCACCAGCCATAAACGGGGCGAAGGCCTGAAACGTCAAAAAATGCATCAGTATTAGAGACAAATCAAACCATCATTCAGCTTCGTCGAGCTTCTCGGACAGCAACTGCAGCGATGCAATAAACATTTTTCGATTGTGCTCGGGCAATGTTTCGACGAGTGCCTTGTCCACCAGAGATACCTGGGGCTGCGCATTTGACAGCATGTCGCGGCCGGCTTCAGTCAGGAAAACGAAGTTGACCCGAGCATCCTGGTCACTGCGCTTGCGTAACAGGTACCCGTGCGTTTCCAGGCGGCTGACTAGGTCAGCCAGCGTTGAACGGTCAATGCCGGTTTCCCTTACCAGGGAAGTCTGGCTTGCACCTTCATTTTGGGAAACGGCTTCCAACACGGTAAACTGGCGCTGCGTAAGCCCGGACTTTCCTCGCTGATCGGAATATAAATCAGCAGAATATTGAGCGGCGCGCTTTAGCCAGAAACTGACAGGCGGAACATTTCTGTTATCACCTGATACCTCACCACGATCTGGACGATCATCCATTAACATAAGCCCCCCGACCTTGTTTGTTGTGAACCATACAAACCCATATGTGCACAAATGGTTCTAGGTTGCAATCATATACACTGGATCGGATCGAGTAACTCGCAATTTACTCGCGACAAGATTTGGTGAAATTAGTAGAAGTCAAAAAGTTGCTCTAACGTAACTTTGGACAAATCAAGTTTTCTAGTCGTCTGGATCCGCCAGCATGTGTTTCTGCATCAGCGGCAACTGCGCCAGTGCGAAAATCATGGTCAGCGGCATTGTGCCCCAAACCTTGAACGCGACCCAGAAGTCAGTCGATTGGGTGCGCCATACAAATTCGTTCAAAGCCGCAAGAACAAAGAAGAAAATCGCCCATCGCAGCGTCAGTTTCCGCCATCCGTCATGGTCGAGTGCAAATGCTGCATCAAACACATAGGCCAGCAGGGAACGGCCGAACGCCAAGCCGATCAGCAAAACCGCACCAAACAACACATTAACAATTGTTGGCTTTATCTTGATGAAGGTGTCGTCCTGCAACCAAAGCGTCAGTCCGCCCATGACCAGAACGACGACCCCGGTGACCAATGGCATGATGGCCAGATGCCTGCTGATCAGCCAGCTGGCTGCAATCGCTGCCAGCATCACCACCATGAACACCGCCGTCGCCAGAAAAATCGGTTGCGGAAACAGGTATCCAAGTCCGAATTTTTCGATCAGGAAGTCACCCTTGGCGTTCACGAAAAAGAAAACGACCAGAGGGCCGAGTTCCAGCGCAAGCTTCAGCACCGGATTTATCTTCGGTTTGGCGGTCATGTCAGTCAATATCTTGTCCTTCCTCGGCACCGGCAATGGCGCGGGCAAAGCCTTCCGCGTCAAACGGCTGCAAATCCTCTATTTTTTCACCAACCCCGATGGCATGAACCGGCAGCCCGAATTTTTCAGCAATCGCCACCAGAATACCGCCGCGCGCCGTGCCGTCCAGTTTGGTCATGATGATACCGGTCACACCGGCAACCTTGGTAAACACTTCCGCCTGTGACACGGCGTTTTGCCCCGTGGTCGCATCCAGCACCAGCAGCACGGCATGCGGGGCCGCTTCGTCCTTCTTTTTGATGACCCGGACTATCTTGTCCAGCTCGCTCATCAGGTCCGCCTTGTTTTGCAGCCTCCCGGCCGTGTCGATCATCAATATGTCGGTGCCGTCAGCCTGGGCCTGGTCCATCGCATCATAGGCCAGACCCGCAGCGTCGGCACCGGTCGGGCGTGACAATACAGTCGCGCCGACCCGTTCGCCCCACACTGCCAGCTGTTCAATGGCGGCAGCGCGGAATGTGTCGCACGCTGCAATCATCACCTTGAAGCCCTCGGCCTGAGCGATCGCGCCCAGCTTGCCGATGGTTGTCGTCTTGCCGGCACCGTTCACGCCCACAACCAGAATGACAAATGGTTGCGTGTCGGCATCGAAATTGAATGGAACCTCGACGGGTTTCAGAACTTTCACGATCTCTGCCGCCATGATCCGGCGCACCTCTGCCGGATCGATCTCCTTGTCATAGCGTCCACGTGAAACCTGCTCGGTAATGCGGGTTGCCATGGCGATACCAAGATCCGCCTGGATGAGCACATCTTCAAGATCCTGCAGGGTGTCTGCATCCAGCTTGCGCTTGGTGAAGATGCCGGTGATGTTTGTCGACAGCGACCTGGAAGACTTCGACAGCCCTTCACGCAGCCGGCCAAACCAGCCCTTGGTCTGGTCGCGCTCAGGCTCAGGCTCAGGCTCAGGCTCAGGCTCAGGCTCAGGCTCAGGCTCAGGCTCAGGCTCAGGCTCAGG
>JBDNEZ010000206.1:0-8947 GCA_041690095.1 Anderseniella sp. | reverse complement strand
CCCCGACGCCGGTTACAGCGTTTTTCGCGGCCGCACCGAAAGTGGCAGCGATGGCGGTGTTCGTGCGCGTCATGCATGACGCATTTGGTGGTGCTGTTGCCCAGTGGCAGCAGATCATTGTGTTCATATCAATTGCTTCAATGGTGCTTGGTGCGTTCGCGGCGATAGGGCAGAGCAATATCAAGCGCCTGTTGGCATACTCTTCCATTGGTCACATGGGATATGCTTTGGTCGGTCTTGCTGCAGGCACGCAATCAGGTGTCCGTGGTGTCGTGATCTATATGGCAATTTACATGATCATGACACTGGGTGCATTTGCCTGTGTCATCTACATGCGCCAGCGCGGCACCTCGGTTGAGCGAATTTCAGACCTGTCGGGACTGGCGCGTAATGACAGTGTCATGGCATTCGTGTTTGCCATGCTTATGTTCTCGCTTGCAGGTATTCCCCCATTGGCAGGGTTCTTTGGCAAGTATTTTGTGTTCCTCGCTGCCATCGACGCAAAAATGTACACGCTGGCAGTTGTCGGCGTTCTGGCTTCTGTTGTGTCGGCGTTCTATTATATAAGGATCGTCAAGATCATGTATTTTGATGAACCTGCTGATGAGTTTGACACTGCACCAATGGAAATACGTGTAATCGCAATTGCCGCCGGCGTGATGGCGATCGGTATGGTTCTGGTACTCAAGCAACTCAATATCGCGGCCAATGCTGCAGCGGCGTCGCTGTTCCTGTGAATGGATCACCCGGTGCGCTGCCTGATATCATCTGGCACGACAGTGTCGGCTCCACCAATGATGAAGCGCAGGAACGGGTTGCCGCCGGAAAGCTTGATCCTGTGTGGATTGCAGCGACCAGACAGACCCATGGCAAGGGCAGATTGGGACGTCACTGGGTTTCAAAACCCGGCAATCTGTATGCCAGCCTGATCTGGCCCACAAATGCACAACTGAAGCGTTTTGCCAGTTTGTCTCTTGTTACCGGTCTGGCTGTTCGTGATGCTGTGATCCTGGCCGGTGTCGTCGGACAGGTGCAGTTGAAGTGGCCCAATGATGTCTTGGTTGATGGCAGGAAAGTGGCGGGCATATTGATAGAGACAACACGAACAACAGCTTCTCACATAGCGATAATTGGCTGCGGTCTCAATCTGGCTCAGCATCCCTCAGACACGCGTTGGCCGGCAACCAACCTCACCGCATGCAATATCACGATTGAACCACCCAAGATGCTGGAGAAATTGCGCACCGCCATGCATGTCCGACTGAGACAGTGGGCCGATGGTGCCGGACTTTCCGGTATTCATGATGATTGGATGAATGCCGCCCTGGGGCGTGGCGGCAGGATATTGGTGGAAGGCGGCAAACAAGGCGTGTTCACCGGATTGAGTGTCGATGGCGCTCTCGAACTGACTCTGGATGATGGTTCGCTATGGACCCACCATGCAGGTGATGTTGACTGGCTCGATCAGCGGGTGTCGACATGACAGGCCTGCTTGCACGAATATTTGGAATTGGACGTCCTGGTGGCGTCCTGGATGTAGCGATCAGGCGTGTTCACGTTCCTGAAACATGTGGACTGGGGTTGTAATGACAGGGCGCAAAAAGCCTGCGACGGAACTGGTATTGCTGCCCATGGGCGGCATGGGAGAAATTGGCATGAACGCCTATGCCTACGGGCTGGGCACGGCAGCCAAGCGCAAATGGATTCTGGTCGACTGCGGCGTCAAGTTCGGTGACGAGAAGGATCCCGGCATTGATGTTATCCTGCCGGACATCAGCTATCTCGAAAGCCAGGCCAAAAACCTGCTTGGTATTTTTCTGACCCATGGCCACGAAGATCATATTGGCGGTATCGCGTGGCTTTGGCCCAAACTGCGCTGCCCGGTCTACTGCACACCCTTTACTGCAGAGCTTGTGAAGGGAAAACTCCGCGAAGCCGGTTTGTTGGGGGAGGTGCCTTTGCGGGTTATTCCGCTTGGCGGCACGGTCGAAGCCGGTGATTTTTCAGTTGAGTATGTATCTGTCACCCATTCAATTCCCGAGCCGGCAGCGTTGGCAATACGCACGACTGGCGGCACGATTGTGCACTCCGGTGACTGGAAACTGGACCCCACGCCAACCATTCCGCCGCTAATGGATATTGATCGTTTCAAACAGATTGGAAACGAAGGGGTCGATGTACTGGTATGCGACTCGACAAACGTACTGCGTGAAGGTCATTCGCCGTCCGAATCGGAAATTTCCAGCACCCTGGCGCAGATTATGGGAGAGGCGAAGGGCCGGGTGGCGATAACGACCTTTGCCAGTCACGTCGGGCGCATAACCTCTATTGCGCAGGCCGCTCGCGCCAACGACCGCGAGATCGTAGTGGCGGGCAGGGCGATGCACAACATCATTGCTGCGGCGCGCGAAGTCGGCCTGTTGAAGGAAGGCAACAGTTTCCGGGACCAGACCGAATATGGCTATCTGCCCAGGGACAAGGTCGTGCTGCTGTGTACCGGTTCGCAGGGTGAACCACGCGCGGCCATGGCGCGCATAGCAGCGGACAATCATCCCGACATAACGCTGGATAAAGACGACCTGGTGATTTTTTCCTCCAAAACCATCCCCGGCAATGAAAAGTCCGTTGGCGAGTTGCTCAACAAGCTGGCGGAACAACAAGTTGAGGTTATTACCTCAGATGACGCCCTGGTCCATACATCAGGGCATCCCCGACAGGACGAGTTGCGCCAGTTTTATGGCTGGCTGAAACCCAAACTGCTTGTGCCGATGCATGGCGAGGCACGCCATCTCGTGAAGCAAACACAGTTTGCTGCTGAATGCGGTATTCCTGCGACTGCACGCGCCATGGCGGGTGAGGTGCTGCGATTGACCCCGGGGCCGGTGCAGATTGTTGACGAAGTGCCCGGCGGCAGGCTGCATGTCGATGGTCGCATTATTGTGCCGAGCCAGGACGGACCGGCGCGCAAGCGCCGCAAGCTGGCGCATGTCGGTGTGGTCGCGATATCTCTGGTTATTGATGGCAGTGGCCGGATGGTAGATGACCCGCAAGCTGTACTCGACGGTCTGCCGGAAGAAACTGATGCAGGCTATGAGTTTTTCGAACTGGTCCTGGATGTTGTTGAAGAGGTGTTTGAATCAATTCCCCGCAAGCGTCGCCAGAATGACGAGGCAGTCGAGGAAAAGCTGCGCCAGACGGTTCGCCGGCGTGTGGAGACTGAATGGGGCAAGCGCCCCATCGTGCATGTGCTGATCCATCGGGTATGATTGTAGTCAACTGACACGACAAAGGCAGGCGGGTCTCCTCTCCAGTCATTCGTGTCTGTCTGTAAAGCTTACGCCGCCGGTTTCAGCGAATACTCAGCAGAGCCGGCAAGCCGCATGTCCACGTGCTGCAATCGGGGCCTTTGAAGTGCTTCTCAGGAGCATACCGCTGCTGAAGTGGACAATTGTACCAAAGGAACTGCCTATTGACCCATTTGATCTTTGCCGCGAGTTTTTGTGAAACTGTCCGGTTTTTGCAATGCCCCGGACACAGAGGCATTGGTATTCCTGCGCCTGCAACCTGGTTTTTGTTACTTGTCGAGGGATGAAACTTCCGAAACAGTTGCATGAATCATCTGAAAAGCGGCATTTTGCATCATCGTCGTGAAGGAACCGAATCATGTCTGATCTGGCCCCACCGGGCGCGCCTGAGGGTGTTGAACCCATTGATCTCAGAGCAGCGCTGGAAGAGCGTTATCTTGCCTACGCACTGTCAACCATCATGCACCGGGCATTGCCCGATGTGCGCGATGGGCTGAAGCCGGTTCATCGCCGGCTGTTGTTTGCGATGCGCATGTTGAAGCTCGACCCCAATCAGGGGTTTAAAAAGTGCGCCCGCGTTGTCGGTGATGTCATCGGCAAGTATCATCCGCACGGCGATCAGGCCGTTTATGATGCCATGGTGCGGTTGGCGCAGGATTTTGCGCAGCGCTACCCTTTGGTTGAAGGTCAGGGTAATTTCGGCAATATCGATGGTGATAATGCTGCCGCCTACAGATACACTGAAGCTCGCTTGACCGAAGTGGCGATGGCGTTGCTCAATGGCATTGACGAAGATACTGTTGATTTTCGCGAAACCTATAATGGCGAGGATTCCGAACCCGTCGTTCTGCCGGGAGCGTTTCCCAATCTGCTGGCCAACGGTGCAACCGGTATCGCTGTTGGAATGGCAACCGCCATTCCGCCGCACAACGCAGGTGAATTGTGTGATGCAGCGCTGCATTTGATCAAATTCCCCAATGCCGGCATGGACAAGCTGATGCAGTTTGTCCCCGGGCCCGATTTACCGACCGGTGGCATCATTATTGATACGCCGGATCAGATCGCGAGCGCATACCGAACCGGGCGTGGCGGTTTTCACGTACGGGCTGTCTGGACCACTGAAGATCTGGGCAGGGGAACATGGCAGATAGTTATCACCCAGATACCTTATCAGGTGCAAAAGGGCAGGCTGGTCGAGAAAATTGCTGAACTGCTGACTGATCGAAAGCTGCCTTTGCTGGGTGATGTGCGCGATGAATCTGCAGAAGACGTTCGTCTTGTGCTGGAACCGAAGAGCCGGACGGTTGATCCGGTACTGCTGATGGAACAGATGTTCAGGTTGACGGATCTGGAGAGCAGGTTGTCGCTCAACATGAATGTGTTGTCAGGCGGTAAAGTGCCCAAAGTCATGTCGCTGGCCGAGGTGCTTCGCGAATGGCTGGAGCATCGGAAAGATGTGCTGGTGCGCCGCTCCAGGCATCGGGTAGGTGTGATTTCCCGCAGGCTGGAGGTACTGGGCGGATACCTTATCGCCTATTTGAACATTGATGAGGTGATCGCGATTATCCGGGCCGAAGAAGAACCCAAACCTGTTCTGATGGCACGTTTTGATCTGACTGACGTACAGGCTGAAGCCATTCTCAACATGCGGTTACGCGCTCTTCGCAAACTGGAAGAGTTTGAAATCCGCAAGGAATTCGATGCCTTGAATGCGGAGAAAGCCGGCCTTGAAGCCCTGCTTTCCTCTGATGACGAGCAGTGGAGCCGCATAGCCGATGAAGTTCGCACAACCCGAGAGAAATTTGGCAAGAAGACCGCTCTCGGAGCCCGACGGACCAAGTTTGCCGAGGCGCCGGAGATTGACTTTGATCTCGAGGAGGCAATGATCGAGAAGGAACCGGTTACTGTCGTGTGTTCCGACAAGGGTTGGATCCGGGCGCTCAAGGGGCATCTTCAGGATACTTCTGCCATAACCTACAAGGATGGCGACAAGGCCCGGTTTACCGTGCACGCAGAGACCACCAACAAGATTTTGCTGCTCAGTTCCTCCGGCCGGTTCTTTACACTTGATGTAAATAAGCTGCCTGGTGGACGCGGACACGGTGAGCCGGTTCGACTGATGGCCGACATGGACGCATCAGATGCCATAGTGGCGTTGTTCATTTATCGATCCGGCGGTAAAATACTGCTGGCCTCGACGATCGGAGATGGTTTTGTCGTTGCTCAGGACGATTGTCTGGCAAATACCCGCAAGGGCAAGCAGGTTCTCAATGTGAAACTGCCGGTCGAGGCTCATGTCTGCCGTCACATTACTGCAGGTGATGATCATGTGGCCAGCATTGGCGAAAACCGCAAGCTGGTGATATTCCAGCTCGATGAATTGCCGGAAATGCCGCGGGGAAAAGGCGTGCGTCTGCAGAAATTCAAGGATGGCGGACTGGCAGATGTCCGAACCTTCAAACTGGCTGACGGACTGAGCTGGACCGACACATCGGGACGAAACTGGACGGTCAGCGACCTGGATGAATGGCTGGGTGCTCGTGCCCAGGCAGGTCGTCTGCCACCAAAGGGATTTCCAAGGAACAACAGCTTTGGTTTGTAATGGCCAACCGCTTGTAACGACTGAACCTAGTTGAACCGTTATCCAGTTGAACCGGTGGTCTCTTGTACGCTGGCGGATGACATCGCACAATAAGATGACAGCGCACAATGATACGTGCGCTGAATTCAGATTCAGAACGATCACAGTTTAGGTTGCAGCGTACACCCGTCAACCCACTGTTAACGTTTTGTTTTCCCAAATATGACCTAATTATGGAGTCCCGAGGCCAAGTAGACTTAATATCTGTTTTCCAGGGGTAGCAGGTACTGGTTTACTCCAGCGACGGTAAGGATTATGGACGGTACAGAATACTGGGTAGTGAACGGCAAGGTCGATATCGATCCTTATTCCGATCCCGCCAATTCAAATCCTGAAACGCTGATGCAGCGCTCAGGTGGTGTTCATGTCATTGCAGGACATAAAGGCACGGTTGTGCGTTGGGCGATGTTCGCGTCCAATTGGGCATCATTGTATTATGTGGCTGAAATACTTCCCAACATGCCGGGGCCGTATACATTCGAGTATTTCCTGTCCGGCTGGTTTACCCAGACCGTCATTGATCCATCTGAAGCTTATATGCGGCTTAATGATCTGATCGTCAAAAGCGATATCCATCTCCGGGAAAAGACATTCGTAAAGTCGATGGATGCAGACAATCTGAGTAGCGTCAGCAATTTGATCGGGGAAACCCTGGTCGACGGCCAGGCAGACCCGGAAAATTGTGTGGATTGTGCTTATGATCCTTCTACAGGCCGGTTTGTTGTTGAGCGGATCGGTGCTAAGTCCAGCCTTGCGAAACTCTATGGCCTGGCGCCGGATTCATTTCCGTGCCTAACCGGCCATTCCTACGACACGATTGTTTCCCAGGCCTACAAGCAGTCGCTCAAGAACGAGCAGGTCGTGTATGATCACGTGATGGCGGTTTTTCCGGTGAGCCACACGGTCAACAAATGGATGGGCTATCAACGCGCCATCTTTCCACTGTCATTCGGGGATGGACGGCACGGCGTGTCGGTCGTCACTGATTTTGCCGATGTGGAAATCAGGCTTCCGTAGTGATCGGTCCATTGCTTGCACGTTCTTCAAGCAGGTGTTCCATGTCGTTTTTTTCCAGCAGCAGCAGCCATTCATTGTGTGGTACATCATCCGGTGAAATCTTCCAGTTGAGAAAACTTCGTTCCTGGCGAAGGTATCCAAATCTGGTCGCCATTCCACGTGTGGCCATGGTGTTTGACACCAGTGCCCAAATTGCGTCTGGTTGCCACTTCAAGTGGGATACAACCATTCCCAGAAAGCAGAATGCGTCCGCTAGGCCTGGTTGACGTCTTGTGGAACTGGCGATCCATAATTCGCCGTGATAGACGATGTTGCCTTTCAATTGATAGGATCGCGACTCCGGATAGGGCTTCAGTCGTTCAGGCACCATGAGCTGGTCGCGTTTCATGTAAAGTCCACTCATCCATCCGATAGCCCATTCGGCGAGCGATGTATCAACCGTGTCAATTCTGCAGGCCTGCAATCCAACCACAACGTCGTCAGCATTGAGCAGGCAAAGCCAAAATGACTTGCCTTTCAAGCCGGTGACATTGAAGTCAAACATGGGTGATGGCAGCCCACCGCGGACTTCTTCGCGAACGGAATAGAACTCTTCCAGATCATTTGAAAATCTGACTCGTGTTCCAAACCTCTCGTAGACCGCGGTCAATTGATTGACCACTTCCACTGCGGCCAATGGATCCTTGAGTCCCCGATGCAGCATTCTGCCCTCTGTCTGCAAGTGGTTTCTTTTACAGATATGTTAGAAGCAATAATCATGCCACGCCCAAAAACAGCATGTTTTCAAGGCAATCAACAATTTTTACAGTCTGGGAAACAATCAGACCGAAAGCCTGGTCATTGTGGGACAGATTCAATGCGGCGTTTCGTTTTGAACCGCCAAGCGGTGTGACCAATTAGGGACACAATTACAATAGCTCCCCCAAGCAACGAAAGTGGGCTGGGCGCTTCTGAAAATATGGCCCACATCCAGATTGGGGTGAGCACTGTTTCAAGCAGGAAGAACATGGCAACGATGGCAGCCGCGACGTACTTTGGTCCGATCATCAGGAGCGCTGTTGCTGCGGGTGCTACAAGAAAGCCGTTAATGGCCAACCAGCCCCAACCGGCGGCACTGAGTGTGCCCGGCATGGCGAACGGCGCGGCTATCATTGCCGACACGAGATGCCCGGTGCCAGCGCTGAGAGATTGGTTCGTGCCAGAGTAGCGAATGATGGTCAGCGACGCAGCCATGATTACAGCAACACCCAACGCCAGCAAATCGCCTTGCCACGTACCGAGTTGCAGGCCGTCAGCCACGATCAGCGACACGCCTGCAAGTGAACATACAATGGCAATCCAGGTGGCTGGTTGCAGGCGTTCCTTCAGGAAAAACCAGCCCAGTAATCCGGCAAACATGGGGTTGAAAGCCAGTATGAATACAACATTTGCAACTGACGTCAGGCTGATCGACGCCACAAACATGATGTTTGCAGTGCCGGCAAGGGCTGCAATCAGGTAGCCCGTCTTGCCGTTGATGAAGGCTGTCTTGTTGCCCCGCAATCTGATGAAGAAAAACCAGAACCCGAACATTGCGATAAACAACATCACGCCGCGCACATGTATAATGGTCCAGGTGTCTGCGCCCGACAATTTTAAAAGCGGTACATCAAACGACAGTAACAGTCCGCCCAGAAACGACAGTATGATCCCTCTTTCTGCACTTGAACCGGGTAGTGGAGCGGCGGTCGTCGTCATTTGCGCCCTTTATCTCGGCGTTCATGCAGCAACCAACCTGTCTGGGTCAGACGCTCTTGCGGCAGGAAGCGCGCCTTGTAGTCCATTTTCTGAGAGCCTTCGACCCAGTAGCCCAAATAAACATAGGGAAGGCCTGCACGTTCTGCCCGTTCAATATGGTCCAGCACCATGTAAGTGCCGAAACTGCTGGCGGCATACTCCGGTGCGAAAAACGAATAAATCATCGACAAGCCGTCTTCCAGGATAT
>JBDNEZ010000205.1:0-7530 GCA_041690095.1 Anderseniella sp. | reverse complement strand
TTCTTGAACCGCGTGACACCAGCACTCATGTGTCCTTGCCGGCAACAAAAACGGCCCAGATATAGTTGCGATACACCACATCAACCGGGCCAAAACCTGCCCGTTTCAACCACAACACCTGATCATCCAGGTCAGCATTGATGTCCATGGCTGCCATTCGGGCAAGGCCGTCTGCAAGGTCCTGCTCCAGCGCACCGGCGGCGAGCGCGTCCTTGCGCCACAAGCGCATGTGGATATCCTGTACAGCTTGAGAACATGCCTGCACCTGATCAATGTTGACAAATTTTCCGCCTGGCTTAAGCGCGGCGCATGCCTTGGCAAACACCTCGCGTTTGGCCTCATGCGACAAATGGTGAATGACAAAGGATGAAATCACCCTGTCCCAGCCGGTACCGAAATCGCCGGAAACAATGTCCAACTCGCGAAACGAGAACCGCGGGTCGGCCGCGAACCTGGCCCGCGCACGGTCGAGCATTGGCGCCGACAGGTCTGTCAGTTCCACCCGGCTTGCAGGATGAGCGTTTATCACTTCCTGTGAAAACCCGCCTGTTCCTGCGCCCAGGTCCAGTACGCGCGGGTTCTCCAGCCTGCCAAGTTCAAGCGCATCAACAGCAGCGCCGTAAAGATCGTCATAATCTGGAATCAGCGCATGGCGCGACCGGTCATAGGTAGAAGCAGCATTGTCAAATCCGGACATATTCAATCCTCGCGTTGGGGTGCATCTTTTAACCCTGACCAGTGGTGGGTTTCCACCCTCAAAATGTTTTATTGTATTTGGTTGCCGACATTCATGCAGCATCTCACGATGAGCAACTTGCAGCCATCCGCAAGATGATGGATGTTGCCGGCAACGAAGCGACATGACTGCCTGGAGGTTTTGCAAACGTGGAGTTCCTGGTCCCCCTGATCACCCTGTGGGCAGTACAATTGCTGGCGGCCATCAGCCCCGGTCAGTCATTCGTACTGATCTCCAAGCTTGCCTTGTCGAACCCGCGACCGATTGCCTTGTCCGCCGTCATGGGGCTTGGCGCAGGCACCATTATCTGGTCAAGCGCAGCGATTGCCGGTCTTGCCATAGTGCTCGAGCACGCTGCATGGGCCTACACGGACTTCAAGATCGTCGGAGGCGTCTATCTTCTGTTCCTGGCCATCATGCTGTGGCGACACGCCCGCGACCCGGTTGAACTTGATCCCGCCAGACAGAAACAGCTGCGGCCCTGGCCCGCCTTCATGCTGGGGCTGGCCACGCAACTGGCCAATCCAAAGGTCATCGTGTTTTTCGGTTCCATCTTTGTTGCCCTCCTACCAGCCCACTCGCCGATCTGGGTTTATGTGCTCGCGGTCATCATCGTGTTCTGCAATGAGATCGGCTGGTACACGATCGTCGCCATGTTGTTTTCCGTGCAGAAGTCCCGCAATGCCTACATCTCCGCCAAGATCTGGATCGACCGGGCGATGGGTGGCTTCCTCGGCCTTATCGGTGTGCGGCTGATTGTGGAGTCCTAATACCAAAGGAACTGACTATTGACCCATTTGACCGATTTTTCTTGTTTGCTGGCCAGGCATGCTTCGCGCCGTGGTCTGGATGACCACAATGACCACAAGTGGAGCATAACGACGCCAGCGGGCGCGAAAAACAGGTTGAATGGGTCAATAAATATTTTCTTTGGCGTTAACCCCCTGTCCAATCCGGAAAGGCAAGTTTGCCCTTGCTTGCGATCGCCAACCGGTCAACTCTACCGATCGGGGGTGTACTGGCAACAGGGAGAGAATTATGCTTAACAAGATTCTGATTTCACACAATATGAACCGGCGCGCAGTTCTCGCGGGTGGTAGCGCCCTAGCGCTAGGCGCCATGGCCGGACTTGGCGGCGCCGCACTTGCAGCAGGTCGCTCAGTTACGCTGGCCGACATTGGTGTCGGTGATCCTGGCGGCGACTGGTCGAAATATGAAAAGGCGACCGGGAACAAGGTGAACCTGGTATCTATGGGCAACGCGCCGTCCGCAGTGACTAACCAGTTGATAGCCGGTGGGGGCCAGACGGCATTCGACATCATCAATATCGTCGGCGGCATGCAAAAACCGCTGGTCGACAATAATCTGATCCACAAGCTGGACACTGGACGCCTTGCAAATTGGGCAAACAACGACTTCATTCAGACATATCTGTCGAAGGGAACGCCGGGCTTTGATTTCATCGGCTATGGCGATGATATCTACGGCGTACCCACCATCTTGCAGGGCGATTCTTTCGCCTACCTGCCTGATGAAACCGGCGACCTGGACAGTTATGGTGCCTTGTTCGACCCCAAGTTCAAGGGGTTTGTATCGCTGGAAGACAACTATACGACTGCCGGCCAGAAGACAGCACTCTATTTGAAGAAATCAGGCCAGGCCAAGATCGGCGACCCGGCCGATATGACCCCCGAGGAAATCAAAACTGTGATGGATTTCCTCATCGAGCACAAAAAGGCCGGGCAATTCCGCGTGATCTGGTCGAGCTTCGAACAGGCGGTGAACCTTCTGGTAAACAAGGAGGTCTACGTCATGGACTGCTGGGAACCGATGGTCTTCGTGGCAAATTCGAAGGGCCACAAAGTCAGATATGCGGCGCCCAAGGAAGGCTACCTGCTTTGGGCGATGGCCGCCTACATCGTGAACAATCCGGACCGGTCGGAGCAGGATATGGAGGACACCTACAAGCTGCTCGATTTCATGCTGGGTCCGTGGTACGGCGCCAAGATTGCGTTGCTGCGTGGATACATGACCAACCCGGGCGTGATCGCCTACGCCAAAAGCCATTCCGACGAGTTCAGTGCCGAAGAGGCGGCCAAAGTGGCCTCCATCACTGAAAATGTCACGGCGAAGTTCGCGCAGGGCGGTACATGGCAGAATCGTTGGCCCAAGCATGTCGACGTCTATGAAGAGGAATGGCAACGCTTCAAGTCCGCCTGATGCAGACGGAGGCCCGGCAATGAAACTGTCACGCAGGTTTGCACTCACTAGACTGCTTGTGCTGGGCCTCCCGTTACTGGTTACAGCGGCCTTCATCGTGGGTCCCCTTCTGATTACGCTGGCGGTCAGCTTCTGGCGCAAGAAGGGGTTCGGCATGGAGCCGGACTTCATCCTGAAGTCCTATGAACTGTTTTTTGGTGGCCCACGACTTGAGGTGTTGGAACGCAGCCTATGGGTAGCGGTGTCTTCAACCGCGATAATGCTTTTGATCGCCTATCCGGTGGCCTTTCTGGTAGCTAACCGCGTCCGCGCTGACCTCACCCGCGTTGTGTTGTTTCTGTTCGCCGCTCCCTTTCTGGTCAACTACATCATTCGCACATTCGCCTGGGCAGATATTCTCAGCCGCACCGGTCCGGTGAATGAAACGCTGGTCTGGTTGAGCCTGACCCCGGAACCGCTCGACTGGCTGCTCTATTCCGATTTCGCCGTCTATCTTGGGTTGGTTACGGCCTATATGCCTTTCATGATCTTCCCGATCTGGCTTTCCCTGTCGGGAATCGAGCACCGCTTCCTTGAAGCGAGTTGGATGCTCGGCGAGCCTCCGTGGCGGACCTTCTGGCGGGTTACCCTGCCCCTGTCCATGCCCGGGGTCTTCGCTGCTGCCATCTTCGGGTTCGTCAGTGCCTTTGGCGAAGTCGCGGTATCGCTGATCCTTGGCGGCACCGGTTATCAACTGCTCGGCAATGCGGTGAGCAGCGCGCTGAACGTGTTGAACTTTCCGCTCGCTGCGGCGATATCTTCGGTCGCAACCGGCATGATGCTGGTGATGCTGCTGTTGTGGTACCGCCTGTTCGATATAAGATTGTTCCTTGGCAAGATCATGGGGCGGAACTGACCATGGGCCGTCTGCGTGGCATGAACATTCTAGCTTGGGGATTTCTGGCGCTGGTGTTGTTGTTTCTCTATGCACCGCTGGCGCCACCCTTTATCAAGTCATTTGGTGGCCCGAATGTTTTAACCGGCGGTTTGCTGGCCAATTACACGGCTATTCTGGACGATGCTCGGCTTTTGAAGGCAGTGCGCGTGTCCGTTATCGTGGGACTGATGACGGCGGTCATTGCGCCCCTGCTGGCGCTTCTCGCCGCCCAGGCGGTGCGAAGCTGGAGACGTCCGCGCTTAATCGTCGGCATCCTGCTATTGCCGCTGTTCATACCAGGCATCTCCATGGGTGTCGCGACGGCTCTGTTTTTCAAGCTGTTGGGTATCCCACCGACATTGTTCACCATCGCGGCGGTTCAGGTTCTTTGGGCGCTGCCCTTCGCCTTTCTGGTGATCCTGACCGTCATGGCGAATTTCGACCAGGTTTACCTGGAGGCCGCCTACATGTCCGGTGCCGGGCCACTGCGCGCCTTCTTCCAGATCGAATTGCCGCAAATCCATTCAGGCATCACCGGCGCCGCGGTGTTCTCGCTCATCATCTCCTTCAATGAGACGATTCGAACTGCCATCGTTCAGGGTGGCCATAACACCGTTCAGACATACATCTGGTCGCACTATCAACAGATTGGCCTGTCGCCCAGCATGTACGCCCTGATGACGCTGATGATCGGAGGCACGCTCTTGCTTCTCGGGTTGCTAGCGTTTTTTGACTGGCGCAGCCGCACGCGGGATTAATCGTCCTCCAGAAGGACGACGTCGGTTTTTCGAATCCCAACCGAAACCGGTTGTCCGACCTCCAGATCATATCCGTGTGGCAGTGTCGCCGAAAGTTCCTGTCCGTCTTCCAGTCGCAGCCGGTAATCGCTATAAATTCCACAATAGGTGATCTTTTCCAGCCGGGCCGGCAGCAACAGGTCGGCTTCATCCGCGTTGTCCGTCAAGGCCAGCGATTCCCCGCGGATCGCTGCCGCGCATGGACCGGCAGGCATTGCAGGGGCATCGTCCAGCTGCAATTTCCGCCCGGCTATGGAAAAAGTCGCTGCGCCATTGGTCTCAATCTGGCCCTCGACGACGTTGCACCCCCTGAAGAAACTGGCGACGAACCGCGTTCGTGGCTTGCGGAAGATCGCTTCGGGTCCGTCACATTGTACGCAACGGCCATGATTCAGCACGGCAATCCGGTCGCTCATGGTCAGTGCCTCTTCCTGATCGTGCGTCACATAAACGAAAGTTGTGGCGGTCGATTGCTGGATATTGCGCAGTTCTACCTGCATCTCGCGCCGGATTTTTTCATCCAGCGCCGAAAGCGGTTCGTCCAAAAGCAGAATGCCTGGGCGCGGTGCCAGCGCCCGGGCGATTGCCACCCGCTGTTGTTCTCCTCCGGAAAGCTGGGTTACGCGACGCTTCTGGAATCCCGACAGACCGACAAGTTTCAACAGGTTCTCGACCCGCTCGGCGATTTCAGCTTTCGAGACGCCACGATGGCGCAGACCATACCCAATATTGTCGGCGACATTCATATGCGGAAAATTTGCATATTGCTGGAACACCATGCCCAATCCGCGCTGCCAGGGAGGTATGTCGGTCACCTCTTCACCGTCCATCAGGATATCGCCTGAATCCGACTGCTCCAGACCGGCCACCATGCGTAACACGGTCGACTTGCCGGAACCGCTCGGGCCCAGCAAGGTAAAGAATTCACCTTTCTCGACCACCAGATTTATCCCATCCGCCGGGACAGCACTGCCGAATCGTTTCGTCAGTTGGCGGATTTCCAAAACAGGCTGACTCATCCGGTCCTTGCCTTCATGGTCGTGCCGATAGCAATTCGAATGGCTTCGACCAACTTGTCCAGCGACATCGAGGCGAGGTCGGCGCGCTGATGAAGTTCCATACTTGCTTCATCTTTGAGTTCGGAAAGAATGCCGGTCACCTGTTGCGGCATGTAGGGAACATGAATGAACCCGCAGGCCGGGGCATGCGTATGCGCCGCACAGGCCGTCAGGGCATGAAACATTAGAGCGTTGCAAAGAAACTGTCCCGCCGTTCCCGACAGTCGGCACGGGATATCTGAGGCCAGAAGATTGTCTCTGATTTCCGGCAGAGGCAGTGTGCTGGCAAGTGCCACCGGCCCGCCGGGGACAACCGGTCCATGTCCCATGACGCCCACATTGTCGGCAATCTCGAAATCGGCAATGTTTGTGGCAATGCGTTCCAACCGGATCATCGGCTCGCCCGGCCAAAGCCCCAGACAGATGACTGCCCGGTAGGTGGTTTCCTCAATCAGAGCGGTAATTCGCGGGCCAAGTTCAGCATAGTTAACCGGGAGTATCCGACCGACGACGCATTCGCCACCAATTTTTTCTCCGTTGAGCGCCTTTACAATTTCTTCTGCCGGATTGGCCGACCGACCCCCATAACTCCCGAATCCTGTAAGCAACATAGCGCCATCCCTGCCAAACACTTTCAATACCCTTACCAACCGA
Source organism: Anderseniella sp. (assembly GCA_041690095.1). GTDB lineage: Bacteria > Pseudomonadota > Alphaproteobacteria > Rhizobiales > Aestuariivirgaceae > Anderseniella. Next base: position 1,149 of record JBDNEZ010000205.1, on the reverse strand, counting down.
CCCCCCGGTCGGCAAGGCCGCCACTGTGGGTCCATTGTGTACTAAAAGACATAATTTTCGTTGTTACCGCTTCAAGGACGGGGCGATCATGGCAATTGCGCTCAGGTAGTGCATGGTTTGCCTCGTTTGCCTATGTGCTCGTTGAAGCACTCATGCACATCGGCCTCAGCCACACAAGGCTGGAGAACGCCACCTGCAGCAATATCCGCCTCAAGCGCATGAATATCGATGCCAGGGTAATCGTGAGCGTCCGGCGCATCGTCACCTGAACAGTTCAAGCCGGCGCCTTACCGGCTGATCCGACGTGGTTGAATGTGCACGCAACCCGGACAATTGGCCCTCCGCTTTGCCCGCCGGGCCAGAACCACCCCTCAACGTGCACGGTGAGAAATGCGGGCTAGATCAGGTCTTTTACGTACATCTTGCTGAAGCGCCCATAGCCATCCCCGGTGACTTGCAAATGCTCGCGTGTCCTGGCGTGAAACGCCGGCAGCGCGTGATACGGCACCGCGGGGTAAGCATGATGTTCGGCATGATACGGCATGTTCCACGCCAGCCAGCGCACCATGGCATTGGTGAAGGTGGTGCGGGTATTTTCAAACATGTTGGCCACGAACTCGCAGCGTCCATGTTCGGCCAGCAGATACAGCCGCAAAAACGGTTGTCCCAGGAGCAGCGGTACGATCCATATCCATAATAACACGACTGACCCGATCCACACCGATCCGGCCGCGAGGCACAAGTACAAGACCAACATGACCTGTGCTTCGCGCATGACCTTGGCTTTTCCGCGCGATGGCACAAAGCTGTCTGCATTCGGCCGCAACGCATTGCGCAACAGGGTCGTCACATGACCTTTCCACACACCTATACCTGAGACATGGACAACGTATTGCCTGATCGTTTCAGGCTTTGCTTCGGCCAGTTCCGGATCCCTGTCGGGTTGCTGGGTAAACCGGTGATGCGCCAGATGGAAATACCGGAACCAGTCAGCCGGCAGAATGAGAATAAAACTGCAGATGCGCCCGACCAGCTTGTTGATCCAGACACGCCGAAACGGTGTGCGATGCACCGTCTCATGCAGCAGCGTGAACAGGAAAACCTGCAGGATACCGAGAGGCAGCATCAATAGCGGCCAGCCCGGCACCT
>JBDNEZ010000204.1:0-4903 GCA_041690095.1 Anderseniella sp. | reverse complement strand
GGATTGTCTCGCCGGCATCGGCTCGACGCATGGCACGCTCACGCAGGTCTTCGGAATAAGGTCTGGTCATCCATGCTGGCCTCCCGCTCCAGCATGTAGCTTGAATCACAACTCAACTGATTTGGGAATCTTGATTCCGTAAAAAAACAAACTGCTCTAGTCGAAATAGTCATCGGGAAGAGATTCCTGCACAGGTAGCGGCAAAATCCAGTTCGCCCGGTTTTCCGGCGTGTCTGTCTGCAGTATAAAGTTAATGCCAAGGCGGATGCTGTCACGCCATGCCACGCGACCGGGGCGGCGATATTTGTCACCATCCACCGCCAACATCAAATCATCGCCGACATCGTCGGCCCATTCCACCTCAACCAGCGCGCCGGTCTTGGACTGATTAAGCACAAGGCAGGGTTCCGTAAAATTGCCGCAAGGGCTGATCAATGTTCCAAATTGCGTGCAGTCCTGGCGCTCAGCGCGCTGCAGCTTGTCGCCATTGTTATCTTGAGCCGATCCAAACATAGTCATATCCTTGTCTCTTTCTTGCAAAATCAATCTTAAACCTCATCCGGTGGAAAGACCCATGCATCACCTGCGGTTTTGGCCATCTCTTTTGTTACAAACCACACAGCAATCGTATTCCTGGTGCGTCGGATAACTCGAGCCGGACGCCGGTTGTTTTCGCCGTCAATTATGAGCAACAGATTTGCCGGCAGTTGCTGCGGCCGCTCGACAATCAGCAAAGCACCGGTCTCTGAAAAATTGTCCACGACACATGCTTCGCGATGCAACCCGTCAACGGAGACAACTGTTCCGCTCTTCAGCACATCTATCCGGGCGGTTTCGCGCCTGTCGTTTGATTGACCCAAAATATCCACTCCGATACCCCCTGCCTAGCTGTCTTGCACAGCAATCATGTGGTGCGTGAGTGGCAAGCTAACAGGTCCAGGCTACTGTTGATTTAAGCTGGTTGATAAAATTGAGAATAATATCAATAGGGTCAACAATTGTTTATTTCTGATGGAATCCGATTGTCGGGAATTCCGCCGATGTTAAAATCGCAACAACCGCAGCCACCGCATGACGTCAAGCAGGCTAACCATCGCAGCTGCGATGTATGTCAGTGCAGCGGCACGCAATACGTTTTTGGCAGCGGGCAGGTCATCCTTGTTCAGATAGCCGCCGTGTTGCAGAATCGGCAGTGCGCGGGAGAAACTGGCATCGATTTCAACCGGCAGGGTAATCAGATGCACCATTACGCCGGTTGCAAGTATGGCAAGCCCGGCACCAAGCTCAAGCATCAGGATCGAAGGCTTGCGTGTTATCGCCATGACAATGGGTGCACCAATCAGCAATATCGATCCGATGCCCTGGAATTTTTGGGCCGCTGTCGCCAGCCTTGTCCGCAGCGCCAATGGCCTGTAGCCATCTGCATCCTGCAGTGCATGTCCGACTTCGTGAGCAGCGATCGCCACTGCGGTTATCGATCGGCCATTGTGGTGCGACGGGCTCAGTCGAATGGTCTTTGCGCCGGGGTCATAGTGATCGCCGCCATCGGCGGGCAGCACTTCTACCGCCACATGATCGAGACCCGCCTCATCGAGCAGGTGCCGCGCAAGTTCGCCCCCGGTACCTGGAAAGTCCGGTCTTTCATCTGAGTGCTCGGCAATAACACGCCGAACCCACAATTGCGGGCCAAACATGAGGGCCACGAAAACCACAGCTATGACGGCATAAATCATGATCACTCATTGTTATCCCGACCGGGGATTTTTTGCCATGTGGAACGCGAGGCACGATCAGTTGATTAAAACTTGCGGAAAACCATTGACGCTAGAGCCTTAAATGGCGAACAAGTGTTCATGTTCAAGGGGTAGTGGATGTTTCAAAGACTCGGATTGTTTGTGGCGCTGTGCGCAGGCTGGATCTTGTGGTCCGGTTATTTCACGCCATTGCTGCTGGGACTCGGTCTGGCATCTGCTCTGTTGTGTACCTACCTGGCAGTGCGCATGCGCAAGGCAGATGGCATAGGTTCCCAGTTCCAGTTTCTCAAGCATGTGCATCAACTGGCCACTTATTGGCCGTGGCTGTTGCTGGAAATAGCGAGGTCGAATATCGACGTGGCGAAGATCATCCTGAGCGGAAAGATGAATATCGATCCGGTGATGATACGGCTCAAGGCAGGGCAGGTGACCGAAATGGGGCAGGTGATATACGGAAATTCCATTACGCTGACCCCGGGCACTATTACCGTTGATATCGACGATGGCGAATTGCTGGTTCATGCACTGACGCAATCCGGTGCTGATGGTCTTGCACAAGGCGAGATGGACAGGCGCATAACTGCGCTGGAGCAATAGTGGATATGGAGTGGGTCTATTTCGGCACTTGCATTGCAATACTCGTCACCATGGTTCTGGCCGTCGTGCGTGGTGTAGTGGGGCCGACGATTTTTGACCGGGTGCTGGCGGTCAACATGTTTGGCACCAAGACGGTTCTGTTCATCGCTGTGATCTCTTTCCTGTCAGGGCGCCCGGATTTTCTTGATCTGGCGCTGGCCTATGCACTGATCAACTTCATTGGTGTATTTGCCGTTCTCCTGTTCTTCCAGTCGCGCGGCGTGCGTCGGGCTGCAGAAGCAGAAAGGGATGCAGGCAAGTGATGGATATCCTGCTTGATATCGTGTCCACGGTGCTCCTGGTCACCGGCGCATTCTTTGTGTTTGTCGGGGGATTTGGGGTTATACGAATGCCGGAGCTGTATACCCGTATGCATGCGGCCTCTCTGACCGATACAGGTGGAGCCGCATTGATCCTTGTCGGCCTCATGCTGCAGGGCGGTTTAACCTTGGTTCCCTTGAAGCTTGCGGCGATTTTCCTGTTCTTGTTCCTGACGTCTCCGACGGCATCCTATGCGCTTGCCAACGCGGCGCTGTTGGCCGGCGTAAAGCCTGCCTGCCGCAATGAAACCGGCAAGGCATTTCCCGAAGAGCCACCGGCTGCCGCTGTACCGAAACAAAACCCACCGCCTGCTGAAAAACCCACTGCGAGCAAGACTGTTGTCGGCAAAGCCGCCAACAGGTCAGCCAGCAAAGCCACCAGGAAACCGGCGAAGAAGGCCGCAAGAAAATCGGCGAGGAAGAAGTCCTGATGACCATCATCTTCTCGCTGGTTCTGCTGACAATGCTGGTCATCGTGGCAGTTGCCATCTTGCGTACCGACAATCTGTTCACTGCTGTAATGCTGTCCGGCATTTTCTCGCTGATCATGGCGGCGAATTTTTTTGTTCTGGATGCAGCAGACGTGGCATTGACCGAGGCTGTCATAGGGGCTGGCATTTCAACGGTGCTCTTCCTCGGCGCACTCGCGCTGACTGCAGAACATGATCACTCGCCTCCCGTCGGTTCATGGGTGCCCCTGTTAACCTCGTCGGCGCTCGGTGGGGTGATCATATTTGCAACCTTGCAGGCTCCACGACTGGGGGACCCGAACGCAATCGTGCACAAGCACGTTGCTCCATGGTACCTGGAAAACACCCCGCTGTTGATTGACGTGCCCAATGTGGTGACCGCTGTACTGGCCTCGTTCCGCGGCTATGACACGCTCGGCGAAGTTTTTGTGGTGTTTACTGCGTGTATTGGTGTGATGTCGCTGCTGGGTCGGGTGCGGCCGCGCCGCGAACTGATCGAGGAAGATGAATTCGACAAGCGTTCCGACAATTTGCGTCACCATCTTATCCCCCGCGTCGTCGGCAAGATGCTGGTGCCGTTTATCGTGCTGTTTGGCCTCTATGTGCAGTTCCATGGCGACTTTGGCCCGGGGGGCGGTTTTCAGGCCGGCGCGCTGGTAGCCGCAGGCATTATTCTGTATTCGCTGGTCGAAGGCGGCGCGCGTGGCCGCGAACTGGTGCCGGAGTGGTTTTCAGGCGTATTGGTGGCCCTGGGCGCCTTTACCTATGCAGCCGTCGGGGTAGCCAGCATGGTCATGGGCGGACGCTTCCTGGATTATTCAGTTCTGTCGAATGATCCTGTCGATGGTCAGCACCTCGGCATACTGCTGATTGAGGCAGGTGTCGGCATGACCGTTGCCGGCGTCATGATCACTATTTTCCAGGCTTTCTCCAGACGGGGGATACGTTAATGGCGCTGCTCGGGCTGTACAATTATTTCGTCTTTGCGGTGTTGCTGATGATCGGTCTGTACTGTGTGCTTGCGCGCACCAATATCGTCAAATCCCTGATAGGCCTGTCGATTTTCCAGTCTGCCGTATTCTTGTTGTACATCTCGATGGACAAGGTCGATGGCGGCACTGCCCCGATCGTCCAGGACGGCGTGGAAAATCAGGTTTTTGCCAACCCGCTGCCGCAGGTGTTGATCCTCACCGCCATCGTGGTCGGCATTTCAACGACAGCACTCGCATTGGCGGTCGCGGTTCGCATAAAGGAAGCCTACGGCACAATCGAAGAAGACAAAATTCAGGAAATGGACCGCGAACCGTGACACTTTATGACCAGCTTCCGGCATTGTTGGTTGCGGTGCTGCTGTTTACCGCGCCGATAGCCTACATGTTGCGCCTGCACGGGTTTCCATGGGCGGCAGCAACTGCAGCTGTTGTCACATCATTCGCTGTGGCGTGTTCGCTGGCGGCAACTGTCATCGGTGGTGAAACCATCATCTATGAAATGGGTGGATGGCCTGCGCCCTATGGCATTGTGCTGCATATCGATGCGTTGTCGGCGCTGCTGGCAATACTGATTACCGGGGCTTCATCTGCCGCACTGATTTTCGGATCCAAGAGCCTGGCTGATGAGGTTGGTGAGGAAACGGCGTCGGCGTCTTTTGCAGCCTGGCTTTTATGTACCGCCGGCCCTGTCGGAATGGTCATAACCGGTGACGCCTTCAACATATTCGTGT
>JBDNEZ010000203.1:0-4714 GCA_041690095.1 Anderseniella sp. | reverse complement strand
ATCCTCGGGACAAGCCCGAGGATGACACTTGTGGAGAGCCGACCCCATTCTCACATGTCATCCTTGGGCCTGTCCCAATCATCCATTGCCGTTGAGACCGGAGTATGGCTTCAGGTGTGGATTCCCGTTTTCACGGGGATGACGAAGGTAGGGCGGGAAATGTCATGTGAGAAAGCTGCCGTGTGGTCGTCACTGCACTGAAGGCTGAAACTCATATCTCAACAAGTACATGGTTTGCATTGGCATTGGATCCTCGGGACAAGCCCGAGGATGACACTTGTGGAGAGCCGACCCCATTCTCACATGTCATCCTTGGGCCTGTCCCAAGGATCCATTGCCGATGAGAACAAAGTATGGCTTCAGGTGTGGATCCCCGTTTTCACGGGGATGACGAAGGTGGTGCAGCAAGGCTGCAGACTACCTTGCAGATCAAACGATCGAGGCTCTAATAGCGGTTTACTCTGACGCAGCAGGCTCGCCAAACCGCTTCTTGAGGGCTGACAGGCCTGCCGTATAAATGCCGGTAATGATCTTTGAAGCGGTGGCATCGTCAGCACCGTCGGCCTTGAAACTACCTGTCCAGTCAACAGTGCAGGTGTCCTCATCAAGTGCTGTGACCTTCATGGTCGAGTGGTAGTCGGACACCGGCAGGGGACCGTCAACAATAGTGTAGGTTTGCGACATGGCCTCATCGTCCTGGGCCTCCAGCTTTTCAGTCAACACGCCACCGCCGGATATGTTGACGACACGAACCGTGTCTGCGCCGAGGGTCTCAAGAGTTGAGGCCACGGCAGCCGGATGCCATTCGGCCAGGTTTCCGAACTCACCAATGGCCTGCCAAACCTCTTGCGCACTGGCATTCAACACAGCAGATTCATGTATATTCAACATAATGACCAACTTCCCCTGGCTAGCAAAAAAAACAATTCTGCCTGTTGGCAGCGGCATTGTCCATCGGGCAGATATATGCGTGCTGGAAAATTTTGACCCGGGTTGGCACCCGGCCAGTTCGCTGTTATCACTGTGCGCACACTCCGATTTCAATGAACGGGCCGTTTTGAAAATGCTCAAGCTTGTTGTTGCAGGTGCCGGCGGGCGCATGGGTCAGACGCTGACCCGGCTTATTCACGCGCATCCGTCGTGTGAGGTTGCCGGCGGTCTTGAGCCGAAGGGCTCAGCGCTGATCGGTAAGGATCAGGGCGCCGTGGCCGGACTGGGCGACATCGGCACCGTGATTTCCGACGATCCCCTGTCGGTACTGGTGAAGGCGGATGCGATCATCGACTTCACCGTGCCTGCGGCCAGTACGCTACTGGCCGGCATTGCAGCACAGGCGCGTATCGTCCATGTCATCGGTACAACCGGGTTCAGCGCCACCGACGAAGCCGCCATCAAGGCGGCGTCGCATCACGCGCGCATCGTCAAGTCCGGCAATATGAGCCTGGGCGTCAACCTGCTGGCAGCAATCGTCAGGCAGGTGGCTGCGTCACTTGATGAGAGTTTCGATATCGAGGTACTGGAGATGCACCATCGCCACAAGGTCGATGCCCCGTCCGGTACAGCCCTGCTTCTGGGCCATGCCGCCGCTGCCGGCCGCGATATCGAGCTTGAAAAGCACTCCGTGCGCAGCCGTGACGGCCATACCGGCGCCCGCCGCGACGGCGACATCGGTTTTGCAACCCTGCGCGGCGGCAGCGTTGTTGGTGATCATACTGTGCTGTTTGCCGGACAGTCGGAACGCATTGAATTGTCGCACAAGGCAGAGTCACGGGATATTTTCGCCACCGGCGCAATCAAGGCGGCGCTGTGGGCATTTGATCAGAAACCCGGCCTCTATTCCATGACGGATGTTCTTGGTATCAATCCGGACAATTAGTTCAATCAGGGCGTGCCCTGGCGCGTGCCCCAAACCAGAAAGCGATATGTCACATGAGCGGAACGCTTGTGCTCGTCCGGCACGGACAAAGCGAATGGAACCTGAAAAACCTGTTCACCGGCTGGGAGAACCCCGGACTGACGGACAAGGGTGTCGAGGAAGCCCATGCGGCCGGCCGCGACCTCAAGGCGCAGGGGCTGGTGTTCGATATGGCCTTCACCAGCGTGCTCGACCGCGCCCAGCGAACCCTGTCCATCATGCTGGAAGAACTCGGCCAGACGGATTTGCCAACCACCCGCGATCAGGCTTTGAACGAGCGCGACTATGGCGACCTGACTGGCCTGAACAAGGATGATGCGCGCGTCAAATGGGGTGAAGAACAGGTCCATACCTGGCGCCGGTCTTATGACATCGCACCACCCGGCGGCGAGAGCCTGCGCGATACGCTGGCGCGCTCCCTGCCCTACTACATGAAGGTCATCCAGCCGCACGTGCTGGATGGCAAAACCATCATCGTTGCAGCGCACGGCAATTCGCTGCGCGCACTGGTGATGGCGCTGGAAGGCCTCAGCCCTGAAGAGATACTGAAGCGCGAGATCGCGACGGGCGTGCCGATCATCTACAAGCTGAACGCCAATGGCACCATCGCCAGTTCACAGGTCCTGGAAGACTGACTGGACAGCTTATCCGCCTTCGGCGGGCTTGTTCTTTTTTCTGGTCGAACAGCTTTCTTCGCTTCGCTCAGGCCGTTCTCCGGTCCTGAACAACTGCCGTGTGGCTGGCATTTCATTGAAGGCTGAAACCCATGCCTCAACGGCTACATGGTTTGCACTGGCAATGGATCCTTGGGACAAGCCCAAGGATGACACTTGTGGAGAGCCGACCCGATTCTCACATGTCATCCTCGGGCTTGTCCCGAGGATCCATTGCCGTTGAGACCGGAGTATCGCTTCAGGTGTGGTTCAGGCACTACCGACAGCGCCTGCCTCCCAGCCGAGTATGGCTTTCTTGCGGGTCAGGCCCCAGTGATAGCCGCACAGGCCGCCGGATTTTCCCAGTACCCGGTGGCACGGCACCACGAATGATATCGGGTTCTTGCCGACCGCTGTGCCGACGGCGCGAACTGCCTTCGGATTGCCGATGGTATCGGCCACATCCGAATAGGTGGTCGCTGCGCCCAGCGGAATGCGCAACAGGGTTTCCCAGACCCGCACTTCAAAATCGGTGCCGATCATGACGATGCGCAAGGGTTGATCGGGGCGCCATTCATCGCGGTCGAAAATGCGTTTGGCCATGGCTGCGGTGGCGGCGTCATCGCGCACATAGTCGGCATTCGGCCAGCGCCTCGCCATGTCCTCAAAGGCCTGGATTTCACCGCCCTCATCCGCGAAGGCGAGACCGGCCAGACCATGCAGCGTGGTCAACACCACGGCAGTTCCAAACGGCGATGCGTGACAGCCCCAGGTAATCGTCAGGCCGGCACCTTTGGCGCGATAGACGCCCGGCGGCATGCCTTCATGGGTCACGAACAGGTCATGCAGGCGTCCGGCACCCGACAGGCCGACCTCGTAGGCCGTGTCCAGCACGGTTGCCGAATCCTGCAGCAACTGCCGCGCCTTGTCGATGGTAATGGCCTGCATGAAGGATTTCGGGGTCAGCCCGGCCCAGCGGCTGAAACTGCGCTGCACCGAGTCCGGACTGGCGCCGACATTGCCGGCGATCTCATCAAGCGAGGGATGATCGATCCAGTGTTCCGACACAAACTCGATGGTGCGGCGGACAAGCTCGTAATCATTGGTCTGGACGGTCTGTAGCATGGCAAGCGATCCTGAACATTGTGCTTTCACTATTTAATACCATAGGAGCTGGTGCGGCTCACAGCCACCCGTTTTACGGGCGCGCAGGATCAGATACGCGGGCGCACCAATATCTGGTTGAGCGCCGTTGCCAGAGACTTGCGGTCATCGGGCGCCAGAAAGCTGCCGATCTCCGTCACCATGCCACGCGAGGTGAGAAACAGCCGGCCGATCAGGTCGCGTTCGACATCTTCTTCCAGGCGAACCTTGGCCCATGCGCGGACCAGTTTATGGGTCTGATCAGGTTTGCGCGCCTGCATCCTTGTGATGGTCACTTCGGTATCACTGATACAGATATTTTCCCGGCACTCCGCATCCCGGTAATTGCGTTTGATCGCCCACCAGATCAGCGCCACGTCGAGCCCGAAGAACCCGAACACCGGCCATGCCCCCATCAACACAAATGCCATGCCGGCAATAAAACTGATTCCGGCAATGCAGGACATCAATATGATGAAGCCTTTCCGCGACAGGGATCGATACGGGTAGAGTTCAATGGTAACAGGTGGTGACTTCACTTGGATTTTCCGGTTGAGTTGGATCAAGCCTGACAAGCTGATCCGGGCAAGATTTAAGGAGAACATGTTTCAATGGCACGGCGCAACAAACTCAATGCCGCAGAAATACTGCAGGTGTTCGAGCGGTTCTGCGATCACAACCCGGACCCGCAGGGCGAGCTGGAATCGCTGAACAACTTCACCTTCCTGGTGGCCGTCGTGCTGTCGGCGCAAGCCACCGATGAAGGCGTCAACAAGGCCACGCGCGCGCTGTTTGCAGCAGCCGACACGCCGGAGAAAATGCTGGCGCTCGGCGAAGACAGGGTGCGCGAGTACATACGAACCATCGGTTTGTATCGCAACAAGGCAAAGAACGTCATCGCCCTGTCACGCGACCTGGTGGAAAAACACGCCAGCCAGGTTCCCGATAACCGCGAGGCGCTGGAAGCGCTGCCGGGCGTCGGCCGGAAAACCGCCAACGTGGT
>JBDNEZ010000202.1:0-25637 GCA_041690095.1 Anderseniella sp. | reverse complement strand
TCCTACCAGGCGTTTGCAGATGCCTTCAAGTCAACCGGTGCTGATCCGGCAGCGCCGTACGCGGCACATGGCTATGACGTGACATTCATGATGGCGCTGGCGATCGAAAAGGCAGGTGCTGCTGATCGCACCAAGATCAAGGATGCATTGCGGGCCATCTCCCACGGCACCGGCGAAGTTGTACGTCCCGGTGAATGGGCCAAGGCCAAGAAGCTGATCGCCGATGGCACGGAGATCAATTATGAAGGTGCATCCGGCAGCGTCGACTTCGACGAAAACGGCGATGTCAGCGGCGTATTCGCTGTCAACGTGGTCGGCGACGACGGCAAATGGACCAAAGCTCTGCTGAAGTAAGCCGGCTACCAGCAAACAGATGTGTCGGGCCTGCGTAAAACTTTAGTTTTGCGCAGGCCTTTTTTGATATTCAGCACACAAGCAATAACGGAAGATATGCCTCATGACCGACACGCTCACCATTGCCCGCCCCGATGACTGGCATCTGCATCTGCGCGACGGCGCGATGCTGCAGGGCGTGACTGGTCACACGGCAGCGCATTTTGCCCGCGCCATCATCATGCCCAATCTGGTGCCGCCTGTGGTGACCGGCGCTGAAGCGGCAGCTTACCGGGAGAGGATTATGGCCGCTGTTCCCGGATCGATAAGCTTCGAACCGCTGATGACGCTTTATCTGACCGAGGCAACGGTTGCCGAAGATGTGGCAGAGGCCCACGCAAGCGGACTGGTCAAGGCCGTCAAGCTTTATCCGGCAGGTGCCACCACGAATTCGCAATCCGGGGTCAGCAATTTCGACAATGTGCACGGCGTACTGGAACGCATGGCAGAGATCGGCCTGCCCTTGTGTGTGCATGGCGAAGTCACCGATCCGGACATCGATATCTTCGATCGCGAAGCCGTGTTTATTGAGCGTGTGCTAGTCCCGCTTCGCAAACGCGTACCGCAACTTCGGGTGATCATGGAACATGTCACAACCGGCGATGCTGTAGACTATGTCAGGAGCGATACAAGCGGCAATCTGGCGGCAACCATCACCACTCATCACCTGATCATCAACCGCAACCATATTCTGGCCGGCGGCATTCGCCCACATTACTACTGTCTTCCGGTTGCCAAACGCGAGACGCATCGCCTGGCCCTGCGCGCGGCTGCGGGCTCCGGCGATCAGAGGTTTTTCCTCGGCACTGATTCAGCGCCGCACACCGATGCCGCAAAGCTGCTGGCGTGTGGATGCGCCGGTATCTTCACAGCGCCGAATACGATGAGTTGCCTTGCACATGTGTTTGAGGAAGACGGCGTGCTGGACAGGCTGGAGGGCTTTGTCTCGCACAACGGCCCGGCATTCTACAAGCTGCCGGTCAACGCGAAAATGATGACACTGACGAAACAGTCCGAACCCGTCCGTTACCCTGAATTTATCGAAACAGGCGCGGGCAATGTCACCGTATTTGACCCCGGGTTTGATCTGTTCTGGCGTGTCGAGTCCTGATCCTGTCTGGATATCAATCCAGCGACAGGCCGACATAATTTTCAGCGATGGCGCAAGACGCTGCTTCCGAGCCTGCTACATAGTCGAATTCGGCTCGCTGCATGCGGCGTTCGAACGCAGAGTGCCCGGCAAACCGGTGCAGCATCGTCGACAGGTACCAGGAAAAGCGCTCGGCTTTCCAGACCCGCGCCAGAGCGGAGGTTGAGTAGGCATCCAGCCCGTCGGCGTTGTTTGTCTGGTACCAGCGGTCAAATGCCCGGTGCAGCAAGCGCACATCGGCAATGGCCAGGTTCAGCCCCTTGGCACCGGTTGGCGGCACGATGTGAGCAGCATCGCCAGCCAGAAACAGATTGCCGTAGCGCATCGGTTCACAGACATAGGAGCGTAGTGGGGCAATTGATTTTTCAATCGATGAACCACGGGTCAAATTTGCCGATGTAGCCGGTCCAATGCGCAGCGCCAATTCATCCCAGAAGGCGTCGTCCGACCAGTCTGCCAGCTTTTCATCCATGGAACACTGAATGTAGTAGCGGCTGCGGGTGCCGGAACGCATGGAGCACAACGCAAAGCCGCGTTCGCTGCTGGCGTAGATCAGTTCGTCAGCCACCGGCGGCACATCTGCCAGAATGCCCAACCATCCAAACGGGTATACGCGCTCAAACTCGCGTCGCGCATCTTGTGGAATCATCTTCCTCGACACACCGTGAAATCCGTCACAGCCGGCAATGAAGTCGCACGAAATTTCAAAAGGCCGGCCATTGTGGGTGTATCGGACTGTCGGGCGCGACGACGCGACATCAACAGGCACGACGTCGGACGCTTCAAACACGATCTCGCCGCCGACAGCCAGGCGAGCCTCGATGAGGTCCCGGGTGATTTCGGTCTGCCCGTAAACCGTCACGCATTTCCCGGTCAGGGCCTTCAGGTCAATGCGATGCCGGTCGCCTTCAAACGACAGGTCAAAGCCATCGTGCACCAGACCTTCACGATCCAGGCGGCCTGCAACACCGGCGTCGCGCAGGGTTTCAACAGTACCGTGCTCAAGAACGCCGGCCCGGATACGGCCTTCCACGTGAGATCGGGTCTGGCGTTCCAGAACAATGCATTCAATGCCGCTGAGATGCAGCAACTGAGCAAGCATCAGTCCGGCGGGTCCGGATCCGATGATTGCCACTTGTGTCGACTTTGCTGCCATTGATATCCTTCCGGTCACACCCCAACCTGTTGCGCAGACTTCGGAAAGCCTATAGCACAAACATGTTAGTGTGTTAGGCTCGACCGGGCCTGCCGGATTACATGTTCCCATAAAGCTTCGGTTAGTCCAATTGCGCCTGCTGTTCGTTTCACATTGTTTCCCGTTGCAGGATGCCCCGATGAGCAAGATCGGTGGCATGCAGCGCGTCGGCATCGACTTGTTGAAACAGCTCGAGGCACACCGCGATGTCGACGTCAAAACCGTCATCTTGCGATCACAACGTGAAAACGACTATGTGCAGTTCGTGCCATTCCTGTTTCGCGCATTCACCACCGCACGTGCAATGATGAAGCGCGGCGAAATTGACGCCGTGCTGTTTTCGGCAATGCCTTCGGCTGTCCTCGCTTCGATCCTGGCCGGCACATCACGAAAAACCCGGGTACCGCTTGTAGCGATCTCGCACGGGCATGATGTCATTGCAGATTCAAGCGTCTATCAGTGGCTCGTCGCGCGAGTGTTTGCCCGGCTGGATGCAATGTTGCCGGTCAGCCGGTCCACAGGCCGGCAATGTGTCGAGCGCGGCTTGCCTCTGGACCGGTTGTTCGTGACGCCAAACGGTATCGAGCCGGACAGGTTCGGGGACAGCTTTCCCGGTGTATTAAGCAGCCGCTCTGACCGCCGGGCAGTGCTGGCAACGGCTTTCCCGGCGCTGGCTGGCAAGATCGGACCCGATGATTTGCTGTTGTGTTCCGTCGGACGGCAGGTGAAACGCAAGGGCCATGAATGGTTCATACGCAATGTCATGCCGCAACTGGCCTCAAACGTTCATTTCGCGCTCGGCGGCAGGGGACCGCAAAGCGAGGCCATCAGGCAGGCAACACTGGATGCCGGGCTGAACGACCGCGTTCACTCGCTCGGTCTGGTGGCCGAGGAAGACCTTGCAAGCCTGTACACGGGCGGCGATCTGTTCGTCATGCCCAATGTTCCGATCGACGGCGACATGGAGGGCTTCGGCGTGGTGATGCTGGAAGCCGGGCTGTGCGGCATGCCATCCGTCGCATCACGGATTGAGGGTATTCAGGATGTCATCACGGACGGGGTGAACGGCTATTGTGTGGACGCGCTTGATGTGGATGGTTTTGCAGATATCATAAATCGCTATGCAGCAGCCCCAGGTTCACTGGACAAGCTGTCGGAAACGGCACGCTCTCACACTATCGAGACGTTTGCATGGCCAACCGTGTGCGCCCAGATTGTCGACACCTTGAAGGAAGTAATCCGCCGCAAGAAAGTCATTGGCGACTAAACTCTAGGGCTACATGGGTTCAATTGAACACATAAACTTGATCTAGCCGATATCGCGGCCCTTCCAGCTTACTTTCCTGCCGGATCGCCAGCGGAAAAACGCCACCCATTGCAGCCCCACCAGTACCGCGACACCAAACGGATGAATGACCGCGCCAAACCAGGACTGGCGGAATATGGCAGTCATCACGAACCGCATTATCCACGGCAAGGCTGCGGCAATGAGCGCCAGCCGCATCGTGTCACCTGCAGCACCTGCCAGCCAGGCAATAACGGCCATGACGGGTGGCAACACATGACCGCCAATCAGCAAGCTGGTCCACACCGGCAGACCAACAGGTGTTGCCATGCCTTCATGAGCATTCTTCATCAACCCGGAGAACACCTGCGGGCCGGTTTCATACATGCGGGTTGCAGAAATATCGGTGATATCCATTAGATCGGTACGATGGCCGCCAGCGCGAAAATGCCGCGGCAGCATCACGCCGTCATGAATACAGTCGCGGATACGTTCATGGCCGCCGACGTCACGATAGGCATCCAGTTGAACTGCGATCAGCTGCCCGCATGCGGTGGCAAACATTGCCGAGTTGGTGAACTTCACACCGGGAAACGGCAGATAGCCAAGCAACACCGTATGGATCAGCGGTATCAGCGTATTCTCCCAGAAGCTGCCGGTGATCTGGCGCGGAAAACCAGACAGAAGCTTAAGTTGAGGCCTGCGCCTGAACTCCGATGCAATCCGGGCCAGTGCGTCGGGCTCCAGCGTCACATCTGCATCAAGGAACACTGCATAAGGGTTGCGGGCTTCGGTCCACAGGAAATGACAGGCATTGTTCTTGCCCAGCCATCCTTCCGGCAGAGCACGCGTCGTGATCAGTTTCAGGCGTGGGTCGATTTTGGCCATATCGGCGACGATCTGCGCCGTCCGGTCGGTAGAACTGTCATCGGCCACAATGACTTCAAACTCCACACCGGTGCAGGCCAGCACTGATTGCAGCACCGGTATAATACGATCCTGTTCATTGCGCGCCGGGATCAGCACAGACAGTTTGGGCAGGCCGTCCTCGACCTGCTTGCTGATCGGACGGTACAGCAGAAGATTTACGGCGCCCAGAACCGCCGGGATCAACGCCAGCACAAACACAACCTGCACAATGAGTTCCAGCATACTGCCTCAATCTTTCTCGATGTCGGTATGGCCTGCAGAAAATTTTTCACCGCGCAGTAAAGCCTTCAGGTAGCGCCAGCGGTCATAGACCGGGTTCACGCCGCGTTTGCCATCAATGTAGCTGACGAAGGGCTCCGGGTTGCGTGCCATGGCCGCACGGGCAAGTTCATCCTGCGCATCGCCAAGTTCCCGTTCCAGCCTCGTCTCCCAGGCATCCGGTGCAAGTAGTTCATCGCGGGTATCTATCTGATTGCCGAAATTCACCAATATCTCCGGGCGTGGTTCGTCCCAGAACACAAACTCCATGGCAAGCGGCTGCATGATGGCGCCGCAATCGGCTGCAAGTCGCGCAAGGCCGGGCTTGAACTCAACCGGCCGCGAACGGGCGTCAGTAAATTCGCCCTGAGGCGTAATCAGCAAGGCCTTGCCGGGCATTGCCAGCAATCCGCGCGACACCTGAAGGAAACGTGCCGCTCCACGCGCCGAGTCCTTTTCGATACCGAAGATACCGATTTTTTTCATGAAATTGTATTTCTTCAGAGCATCAGCATCCATCGGCCCGAATACCATGTGTTCGGGAAGCAGGGTCTCCGCCATCAGCACCAGGACCAATGGGTCATACCAGCCGGGATGATTGGAATAGTAGACCACCGAGCGCTCAGCCGGGACAGACGGCGGGGTGCTGTTCAAGATGCGGACGCCATCAAATTTCTTCGCCAGCAAGCGACGGATATAGATATTGAAAAAACGGGTGACCCGCGGCGATTGCTGCGCGATCACCTCATCTGCTGCCCTTTCGTTGCGATTTTTCATAGTTGCCTTATAGGATCACGGCGCAACAATGTCATCCCATCCAGCGGCGCGATTGTGTGTGCCTGACAAGGCGGATGGTCGCAGGAAACAGGTTTATATCAGGTCTCAGTAACAGTGACCTGATATTAGACAGGAATATCCTCGGTAAGCAGGTCACTGGAAATCCGCGCTGATTCAAAAATCACCGGCAGACCGGAACCCGGATGTGTGCCTCCGCCGACAAGATAAACCCGCTCGAGATCTTCATAGCGGTTATGCGGTCTGAAGCACAGCATCTGCTTGAGATGGTGACTGAGATTGAAAGTGGCGCCCTTGTAGATATGCATGTCGGCTTCCCAGTCATCCGGCGTGACCATTTTTTCGTAGCGGATACGCTCACGGAGATCCGGGTAACCGGCCAGTTCCAGCCGGTCGAGCGTCTTTTCGCGGAAACCGGCAGCTTCCTTCTTCCAGTCAATATTGTCGGTACGATGCGGCACCGGCACCAGTACGTAAACAGTCGAATGGCCCTCGGGAGCCAGAGTATCATCGGTAATGGATGCGTTTTGCACGTAGAATGACGGATCATTCGGTATCACCTTTTTCACCTGGATCTCGTCGATATTGCCTTCAAAGTCTTCCGCCAGAACAATGGAGTGATGCGGCACATGATCAAGCCTGCCTTCAATGCCCAGATAAAGCATGAAGGTGGAGCAGGAAAATTCCTGCTTTTCGATCTTGGCGTCATTCCATTTCTTGCGCATCTCGTTGGGAACAAGTTTCGGCAGGACATGTGCAAAGTCCGCATTGACCACCAGGCCATCCAGCTTGATGGTGTCCTTGTTGGTGGTAACCGAAATCGCCTTCTTGCCATCAAAGCCTATGCCGGTGACTTCTTCCTCCAGACGCACTTCTACACCCATTTCCACGGCAATGTCAGCCATGCGCTGCATCACTGCATTGCACCCTCCAACGGGATGCCAGATGCCATATTCATGCTCAAGGAAGGCAAGGATGGTAAACAGGGACGGGCATTTGAACGGTGACATGCCAAGATATTTTGCCTGGAACGAGAATGCCCTGCGGACGCGCGGATCCTTGAAATAGCGCTCAAGGTCTTTTTCCAGAGACATGTGCGGGTTCAGCTTTGGCAGTGCCTTGACGACATTCGGGCGCAGAAAATCAGAAAATTTCAGGAATGGATTTTCCAGCACGCCACGGAACACATCCAGTTTCTTGCGATTGTCGCGCATATAGCGATCAAGGTTTGCCGCATCTGAAGGCGACAGTTTCGCGATTTCCGCTTTCATGGCCTCCTCACCGGAAACCACGTCCAGATGGCCGCCTGCCTCGTGTACGACCCGGTACATCGGATCGACCCGCTTGATCGGCACCTCGCGCCACAGGTCGTATCCGCAATAGGTGAAAATCTCCGACAATATTCGCGGGTAGAGGAAGAATGTCGGGCCTATATCAAAGGTGTATCCATCCTGCTTGATGGCCCCTGTGCGCCCACCCACGCTTGCCTGGCGTTCAATCAGGGTAACCTCATAGCCCTTGCGTTTGAGGATCATGGCTGTCGCAAGGCCACCCGGTCCGGCACCGACAATTACAATTCGAGGAGATGAAGCTGGCATAGGAGAACTTTGTCTTGTGCTGTTAAATCGATGGATGAATGACCGGATCACGCCCACCCCTGAACCATCCGGTTAAAGAAAACTGCTGCAGCTTATTAACGCCCCGCAGACCATAATAGAACCCCCAATTCTCTACGACCAATTGCCACTTGTAGATTATACCCGGAACAAAGTCATTTAAAGCGTGTTTCGCTCAATAGGGTTCATTTGACCGGGTTTTCACGTTTGCTGACAAGGCATGCTTGTCGCCGTGGTCTGGTTGACCACAAGACGAGCATAACGATGCTCAGCGAGCGTGAAAACGCGGCCTTCGGTGGGGCAAATCCGTCCATCGGCGTTGTTGCGTCTCTCGCCCGATACACCGCATCGCGCCACGAGCCGCGCCTAGCCGAATGAACGGATTTGACTCCATCAAATTGAACCCTATTGAGCGAAACACGCTTTATGGCCGCTTTGATCAGCTTCGGGTTTTCTTTTCACGGCAAACCGTTTACCTGTCTATGTGAAATCGCGGCTTTGAAGAGCGCCGCTCAAACATCCTGATCCAGCAAGGGTATCGCCAGCGTCATGTCGGCCATTTCCGTCAGTCAGCTCTGCAAGTCTTATGGCGGCCGTCAGGCCGTAAGAGAATTGTCGTTCGAAGTGCAAAAGGGCGAGACATTTGCGCTGCTTGGACCCAATGGCGCGGGCAAGACAACAACCATTGAGATTCTCGAAGGGTACAGGAAGCCGGACAGCGGCACAATTCGCGTGCTCGGGCTGAACCCGCAAACACAAGGTGCAGAGCTGAAGCGCAGGACCGGTCTGGTCTTGCAGACAACAGCGCTGGAGCCAGAGCTCACGATCAGGGAGACCATCACGGCATTCGCGCGGCTGTACCGTGCACCGCGCGACATCAGTTCGGTGTTGATTGACGTCAACCTGGCTCACCTGCAGGACAACCGGGTCGGCAATCTGTCGGGCGGGCAGAAACGGCGGCTGGAAATTGCACTGGGCATTGTCGGCGATCCGGAACTGGTGTTTCTGGATGAACCAACGACCGGGCTTGATCCCGAAGCCCGCCGCAAGATCTGGACCCTGATTCAACGCCTCAACAACAATGGATGCACAATAGTGCTGTCGTCCCATTACATGGACGAAGTGCAGGCCCTTGCCAGTCACATGGCAATCATGGTCGATGGACACATAGCAGCTGAAGGCCGGCCACGCGACTTGCAGCGGCAGTACTGCACCCACGCCACCATCCGGTTTGATGCCGATGCCAGACTGCCCGACAGCTTCCCGGCCGACCTGGCGCCGAACACCACGTTTCGCGACGGCCATGCTGAACTGGTGATGGAAGACCCGGTGCCGGCACTGAACGCACTGACAGGCTGGGCCCGGGACACCGGATATGATCTCAGTTCAATTTCGGTGACCAGACAGGGCCTCGAAGACATTTACCTGCAACTGGTTTCACAACGCCAGGACAAACCGCAAGGCGACACGCCATGATGCTGGTGCAAGAAGCGATACATCAACTGCGCCTGTTTACGAGGCGCCCGGCTGCAGTGTTCTTCGTGGTCGCCATGCCGCTGGTGTTGCTGATCGTCCTGACGCAATTGTTCGGCAATGAGAAAATCCAGGGTCTGGGCCTGAATACGGCACAGTTTTATACGCCAGCCCTCGCGGTATTCGGCGTTGTGATGGCCTGTTTCACCTATCTGGCAGTGTCGACGGCAACCGCCCGCGATCTGGGCATTCTGAAGCGGGTGCGTGGCACACCGATGCCGCCGTGGGTGTACATCTGCGCGCGTATCATGGCCGTTTCAGTGATTGCTTTCGCCTCTCTTGTGCTGGTCATTGCAACCGGAGCGCTGGCCTTTGGCGTGGAAATCATCTGGGAGCGCACACCGGCAGCGGCCGTGGTGGCCATAATAGGTGCCTTGTGCTTTGCCTCGCTCGGCATGATGGTCACTGCGCTGTTCCGGTCCAGCGAAACGGTTCAGGCGGCCAGCAGCGCTGCAATCATGCCACTGGCGTTCGTGTCGGACATATTTGTGCGGCCAAATGCAGAAACGTCTGAATGGGTGCCGTTTATCGGCAACATGTTCCCATTGCGACACTTTTCCATCGCCTTCCAACGCGCCTTTGACTACGCCTATGAAGGTAGTGGATTTGCCCTGCCGGACGCAGAAGGCATAGTCTACTCAATCCTGCCGCACATTGGCATCATGGCATTGTGGGGCATTGGCGCAGCCCTTGTCGCGGCACGGTTTTTCCAGTGGGAAGCACGCGCGATCTAAAGCGTGTTGCGCTCAATAGGGTTCATTTCCGGTTTGAATGGAAATTATCCGGGGTGTTTCGAGCATCGGCGAGGACGAGTTGAGCGACGCACAAGACCAGCCTGATCCTGTTGTCAATCCTGATGGACGCCAGTCAGCAATGGCGGCCGCCGTTCAACGCGGCACCGGCCGGATGCTGCTCAGTGCCGGCTTTGCCAGTGTGTCCGAATTGTCACTGGCCAACGGTCGGCGGGCCGATTTGATGGCCGTCAACGGCAAGGGTGAAATCTGGATTATTGAAATCAAGTCGTCACCGGCCGACTATCTCTCGGATCACAAATGGCAGGATTATATGGCGTATTGCGACCGGTTCTACTTTGCCATTCCGGCAGACATGAACCCTGGTCTGATTGACAAAACCGCCGGTCTGGTGATCGCGGACGCGTGGGGCGCAGAAGTCGTTCGCGAAGCATCGGAAGTCAAATTGTCCGGTGCCAGACGCAAAGCCGTCACCTTGCTGCTGGCACGCACGGCATCGCTACGCCTGCAATCAACGATAGATCCCAACGCATACGGAATTTAGGCTCAGGACCCTCATCTGCGCTTGAACAGGGTGCGTCAGGTTATACCAATGGCCCCGAATATTGACCCATACTACCTGGGTGCGCGCTTGGCCAGAATGCGCTGCAAGGTCCGGCGATGCATGTTCAAACGCCGCGCGGTTTCGGAGACATTGCGATTGCAAAGTTCATAGACCCGCTGAATGTGCTCCCACCGCACCCGGTCTGCCGACATCGGATTTTCCGGCAACGCTGCGCGCGCATCCGCATCAGCCATCAATGCGCCATATACCGCATCGGCATCGGCGGGCTTCGAAAGATAGTCAGCAGCGCCGATCTTCACTGCAGAGACCGCGGTGGCAATATTGCCGTATCCCGTCAGGACCACAGCGCGAACCTCGGGGCGGACCGAGTGCAGGGCTTCAACAACATCAAGCCCATTGCCGTCTTCAAGCCGCAAATCGACAACCGCATAAGCCGGCGGATCGCGTTTCACCTCAGTCATGGCCTCTGCAACAGATTGTGCCATACGCACATCGAAGCCGCGCGATTCCATGGCCCGGCCAAGCCGTTGCAGGAACGGTCGATCATCGTCCACCAGCAACAGTGTCTTCGGTCCGTCGATTTCGTTTTCACTCATCAATTCAAATCCTTGATGCTGCAACCAGACCTCGCAGCCTTATAGTATCCGGGCCAGGACGGCTTTTTGTTATTACGACCGAAAGCCATAAACCAGATTGCTTCCAAAGTGCCAGAGCAACTTTGTGAGTTCACTTGAACCGGTTTGTTGCTCCGGTGCGGAGTAGTTCTTACAGCAATTTGGCCCAGCATGGCAAAAATCACAAGTCGGGCTAGAGCAATATGAGTTCAATTGAACCCATATTGCTCTAACACTTTGGAAGCGATCAGGTTCAAGAATTTTTGTTGATTTAACCAAAATTCATCCTGATCTAGCCGAGCTGTTCCATCTCCACCGTCTCGCGCGGCCAGACGATGCGAACCACGGCGCCTGTCGCGGGCGATGCCCGGTTTGCCATATTCACCTGGGCACCGGAGCGTTCGAGCAGCGTTTTGGCGATAAAGAAGCCGAGGCCCATGCCGCCATGACCATCCCGCCGGGTCTGCCCGTCATCACCAAACCGGCTGCGGGTGGTGATATAAGGATCGCCAAGGCGATCCATAACCGCCTGAGAGAAACCCGTTCCATCGTCCGAAATGGTCAGGCTGATCTGTTCCAGTGACCAGGAGATGCGAACCGTCACCCTGGTCTTTGCGAAATCAACGGCGTTCTCCATCAGGTTCACCAGCGCATATTTTATGGCGGTGTTGCGCATCAGGACCGGTTCTTTCAACGGGCTGCCGTTTCGGTCGGACTTTGGCTGCACATCAAACAGAATGGCGACATCGGGAGAATTGAGCGGCTCGGCAATTTCTTCTGCAAGTGCCGTCATGCGCACGGTCTGCATCATGGCATCGGACTGGTTGTCACGCTTTGACAGCCGCGAGAGGATTTCACGACAACGTTCGGATTGCGAGACGAGCAGATCAAGATCCTCGTCATGGGGGCCATCAAGATTGAGCTCGCGCTTGAGTTCCTTGGCAACCAGAACAATGGTCGCCAGCGGTGTGCCAAGTTCGTGGGCCGCTGCGGCGGCCAGGCCATCCAATGCCGACAATTGTTGCTCATGGGCAAGTGCCACTTCGGTCGCCGCCAGCGCATTGGCCATGTCGCGAGCTTCGCCGGCGACCCTGTTGACATAAAGAGTCGAGAAAATGATGCCGCATACCAAAGCGGTCCACAAACCGGTCTTGTACAGGTTCGGAAGCGCGAATGACTGATCAGGATGCCACGGCAGCGGCAGATGAAAAACTGCCAGAAATGACGTCACCGCGACGGCGAGCCCGGCCAGCAGAACCGTGCGCGGTAGCGGCAAGGTGGCCGCAGAAACGGTTACCGGGACGATAAACAGAAACACAAACGGATTGGATAATCCACCGGTCAGGTACAGCAACGCCGCCAGCTGAAAAATATCGTAGGCCAACAGCAATGAGGAATAACGTTCGTGCAGGCGCGCCGTCACACTCCAGCTCAGTGACAGGGATATATTGACCCAGGCCGACATGGCGATGAAGATCGTGCACAGCCAGATCGGAAGCGCAAAGCCCATTCCGAAATGTACCCACAGGACTGCCGTTATCTGACCTGCAACGGCGAGCCAGCGCAGTCGGATCGAAGTGCGCAGCCGCAAGCCTTCATGCGTAAAGAAGGTGCCGGGGATGCGTGATGCGGGACCAATTGCGTTCGTGATGACATTGGAGACCGTACTGGACATTGCTGTATTGCCTTTTGCTCACTGTTGTTCAGGGTCAGCGCCTATTAACAGATCCTGACCCCGGGAACCGGTGCAGTCGGGAGCCAGATTATAGCATGTCCGGTAAAAGTGTATCCGGCCCCGCCAGTAAAAACTTTTCAAAGTGTGTGTTTAAGATCAGCACCCTGGAATACGGTGGTGATTATTTCAAAATTTCAGTCTCTTCAGGTCATGGACAGCCGGGCTGCAGCCACACCATTGCCCACTCTCACCATTGCCCGCTCACGTCATTGCCCGCTCACGTCATTGCGCAGCGATAACCTTGTGACGTGTTGCCACTTTGCCATGCCGGCCGGCATGGGTATGAATGCCACCATGAAAAAGTCCACTGCGATCTTTGCAATCTCCTGCCTGCTTCTGGCAACCGGCATCGGGGCAAGTGCATTGCTGTTTGCGCCCGACGCGCCAAAAACCAATGTGGTCAGCTCCGGAACGGCTTTGGTTGGCGGCGCATTTGAAGCTACCAACCAGGACGGCAAGCGGGTCAGCGAGAAAGACTTTCGCGGCAAATACACCCTGTTCTATTTCGGTTATACATTTTGTCCGGATGTCTGTCCGGCTGAATTGCAGGTGATCTCTGCGGCTCTGAGTGAGATCGACGGCGCAAGGGACAAGTTCAATCTTGTGTTCGTCACCATTGATCCTGCCCGCGACACACCTGAAATCATGAAAGACTATGTTGCCCACTTCTGGCCGGGAACCGTTGGCCTGTCGGGATCGGCAGATGACATCCGAAAGATCGCGTCGGCATATCGGGTCTATTATGCACGACCCAATGAAGCCGAAGCCGACAAGGACTCCTATCTCATGGACCATTCCAGCATCGTCTACCTGATGGGACCGGATGGCCGGTTCGTTCGTCACTTCCCATACGGCACGACCGTTGATGATATGAGAAAAGCCCTGCTGGAAGTTATAAACAATTGAAAAACATCAATTATTTGCTATCATATACTTTTGACTGAAGACTTGGTTGAGCGATTGCTCTTGGGTGTGCAATAGTGTTATGTTGCACTGCAGCAATCGAGCTCAAGCCTATTCCGGCGCATGGTGACCAATCAATGCTTTACATGATGTATGAACTGAACCACGCAGCAGTTGCGCCGCTGCGGCTGGCCGCAAAATACGGTCACCAATTCTGGACCGATTCTGCAAACCCCATTGCGGACACGGAATTCGGCCGGTCATACGCAGCGTCGCTTGGAATGTTTGAGCGCCTGACCAGACGCTATGCCAAACCGGAGTTTGGCATTACCGCCACAGAAGTTGAGGGCAAGGCATGTGCGGTGCACGAAGCCAGCATCTGGGAAAAGCCGTTTTGCCGTCTGCTGCATTTCAACCGGCAGTTTGAGACTGCGCCGAGCGACCCCAAGCAACATCAGAAGATACTGATAGTCGCGCCAATGTCCGGGCATTACGCAACCTTGTTGCGCGGCACTGTTGAATCGATGCTGCCGCATGGCGATGTATATGTTACCGACTGGGCGGATGCGCGAGATGTGCCCAGTTCAAAAGGCAGTTTCGACCTGGATGACTATATCGATTATGTAATTGAAATGATCCAGCACCTTGGTGAAAACGTGCATGTCATGGCAGTGTGTCAACCAACTGTTCCGGTGCTGGCAGCAGTATCCCTCATGCATCAGCGCAAGGACAAGTTACTGCCGGCATCGATGACACTGATGGGCGGTCCTATCGATACCCGCCGCAACCCCACCTCCGTCAACGAGATGGCAACCGAACGCGGCATAGACTGGTTCAAACGGCACGTAATCGTGCGGGTACCATTGCCAAATGCAGGCTTTATGCGCCAAGTGTATCCCGGCTTCCTGCAGTTGTCAGGTTTCATGACCATGAATCTGGACCGGCATGTTGATGCGCACCGCGACCTGTTCCGGCATCTTGTCGACGGTGACGGAGACTCGGCTGAAAAACACGAAGAGTTCTATGATGAGTATATGTCGGTGATGGACCTGACGGCGGAATTTTACCTGCAGACGGTGGACAGGGTGTTTGTGAAACAGGCATTGCCAAAGGGCGAGTTCACCTATCGCGACCAACTCATAAAACCTGGGTCAATTACCGAAACAGCCCTGATGACGGTTGAGGGCGAGAACGACGACATTTCCGGAATCGGGCAATCCGAAGCAGCGCACGGGCTGTGCACCAGCCTGCCCGAGGATATGCGCGATCATCATCTGCAGGAAAAAGTCGGCCATTACGGTGTTTTCAACGGTTCCCGCTTCCGCGCTCACATCGTGCCGCGCCTTGTTGCGTTCATGCACAAACACAATTCGCAAACCTAGAGCAATACGCTTTTGGTCACACGCAGTAAGCACGAATCAGCTATGATCCGGGCATGTCACTTTCATCCCCAAAACATCTGTTCACTGGCGAATCCGACAGCCTGAATGGCCCGGACAGCCTGCTGATAGACGGCCGTGCAGTAGCTGTGCGCTATCGTGGCAATGCGCAGGCCAGACGCATCATCATGCGGATGGACAAACACGGACACGGCATCGTGCTCACTGTGCCAACAGGCACCAGCGCGCAAGCCGCTCATCAGTTTGCCCAGGGCCAGGCGGGCTGGATATGGCAAAGACTTGCACCGCAAAACCAGGAGCAGATGCCCGCGACGCTCGACGGGTGCAGCATTACAATCCGCGACACCGAGCATGTAATTGAAACCACGACCGGCCGCGGTTCACCGGTTCACCTTCGCGATCTGCCGTCACCGCGCCTGATGGTTCGCGGTGATGCAGAACACATGCAGCGCCGGATAATCGATTTTCTGAAACGTGAAGCACGCCAGGATCTGGAAAAGGCATCGCGCGGCTATGCCGAAGCCATGCAGGTGAACTTCATGCGGCTCAGCGTTCGCGATACGACGTCCCGCTGGGGGTCATGTTCCAGCACCGGGACACTTTCCTATTCATGGCGATTGATCATGGCCCCGCCGAAAGTTCTGGATTATGTGTGCGCCCATGAAGTTGCCCACATCGAGCAAATGAACCACGGCCCCGAGTTCTGGAAACTGGTTTACCGGCACTGCCCGCACACCGACTATGCGAGAGACTGGCTGAAGCGCCACGGGCAAACCCTGCACAAACTACCGGTTTGACTTATACCAATTGAACCCATGTTGCTCTAGATCAGGATGATTTTTGGTTGAATCAACCAAAATCATAAACCTGATCGTTTTCAAAGTGTTAGAGCAACTTTATGGGTCCAATTGGACCCATGTTGCTCTAGGCGTGTATCAGATTCGCCAATGTGGATCATCGGGTCTGCAGAAGTTCCTCAAGGCGGCGCTGGTTTCTGGTTTTTTCAATCTGCCGTCGTTGCGTCCGACCAACATTCGGTTCGGGTTCAGGCTGCGGCGCGGGTGTCAGGAAAATGTTGCGCAGGCTGTCGACAAATCCACCCCGATTGTACGAGTTGTCTTCCTCGGCATAGGCCATTGCCGGGCTGTCCGGTTGATAGAAACCAGGCAAAGGCACCGGTTCGAGATTAGCGTGTGCGGCGTTCATCACGCTGGCAAAGATGCGTGCCGGCATGGAGCCGCCGGTTACCTTTTTGGTGGGAGAATTGTCGTCATTGCCAATCCACACACCGGCAATCAGGTGGGAGGTGTAACCGATGAACCAGGCATCGCGGTAGTCCTGGGTTGTTCCGGTTTTGCCACCGGTTTCATGGCCTGTGATTTTGGCCGTTCTGCCGGTACCTTCCTCGACGACGGCGCGCAGCATGTAGTTCATGGCGCCAAGTGATTCAAAGGAGATGACAGATCCCGGCCCACTGCCGGAACGGTCATACAACACCTTGCCGTCACGTGTGGTTATGCGGGTGATCACATGGGGCAGAACACCGGTGCCGCCATTGGCAAACGGAACATAGGCCGACGTCAATTGCAGCAATGAGACTTCAGATGTTCCCAGCGCTATGGAGGCATTGGCAACCAGGGGATACGAGATACCAAGCCGGCGGGCGGTTGCCGCCACATTGTCGGGCCCAACCTCGATTGCAAGCTTTGCCGCCACCGTGTTGATGGATGATGCCAATGCCTTGGTCAGCGTGACCGGACCCAGGTATTTGCGTCTGTAATTGTCCGGTGACCAGTTGCCGAACGTGACCGGCTCATCAATCTTGCGGGTTCTCGGTGTCATGCCCGCATCAATGGCTGTGAGGTAGACGAACGGTTTGAAAGCAGAGCCAGGCTGACGCTGGGCTTTTACGGCACGGTTGAACTGGCTCTTGATATAAGAGCGGCCGCCAATCATGGCACGCACCGCGCCGGTCGTATCCAGGACAACCATGGCAGCTTCGGAAGCCGCGAATTTTTTACCGTTCTTGTCAAGTTCGGCGCGCACCGCCGTTTCGGCAGAGACCTGCAACACAGGGTCAATCGTGGTCTCCACGACCACGCTGTCGTTCAACTCGCCAATCAGTTCCGGCAGCGTTTCACTGACCCAGTCCACCACATAGCGTTTGGCCGGAATATAGGTTGAACCAGGTGCCCGGGCACTCACGCCACGCGTGGAATCCGCCTCCGCCTTGGTAATGAAACCGGCCCGTACCATATCCGACAGAACCTCGCGCGCGCGCGCATTGGCGCGCCTGGTACTGGATATCGGATTATAGCGGCTGGGCGCTTTCAATACCGCCGCAAGCACCGCAGCTTCCGACAGGTTGACATCGCGAGCCGATTTTCCAAAAAACCTCTGTGCCGCCTTGTCGATCCCGGTGGCACCGGCGCCAAAATAAACCCGGTTCATATACAGCTGCAGAATCTCATCCTTGGAGAACTTGCTTTCAAGCCAGACTGCGAGAATGGCTTCCTGTACTTTTCTTTCAAGCGTGCGTTCCGGTTTCAGAAAAAGGTTCTTGGCCAATTGCTGGGTGATCGTCGAACCGCCCTGAACCGTACCTCCTGCGCGATAATTGGCATACAGCGCTCGTGCAATACCAAAAGGATCAATGCCGAAATGTGACCGGAAACGCCGGTCCTCAACTGCAATGATCGCCTGTGGCACGTAAGGCGGCAGTTCGTCTATGCGGACCGCGTCACCAAAAAACGCACCGCGCTCAGCCAGCACCGAACCGTCGGAGGCCAACAGCATGATACCCGGCTCGCGCTCGGGTATGTTGAACAGACCCTGCTTGTCCAGATTGACGAACAAATATGCCGTCGTGGCAAACACTGCCAGCATGACCCACAAGCCGACCATCATGCCCCAGGACACAAGCTTGAAAACCACAGAGCGCCGGCGACGGGGTTTCCTGCTGCGACCGGAGGCATTGGGCGTGATATCGGCTTTTCTTCGCGGGTCGGAGCCGGTAAATACAGGTTCGCGCCGGCGCGGGCCGCCACGTTGCTTCTGCTTCTTCTTGCCCAATCCAAACACGCGAAATAAGTCCTAAAGGTTTGCCGGCAAGAGCCGGTCTCCAAACCCGGGTTTGCCTGGATCAGAATAATCTTTCGCTGAAACAAGCAAAGCCATACCCCTGATCCCAATCAAGATGTCAAAGCGGAATGCGAGCGCAAACCGTGCGGTTATACCCGTCCCGCTGCCAGATCAGGATGACTTCTGATTGAATCAACCAAAAATCATAAACCTGATCGTTGCCAAAGTGTTAGAGCAATTTTATCCATCCGTGTGGATTGATATTGCTCTAGCAACAGGACACTAGCGCTTGTGCGTTAACCGGTTGTTAACGCTGCCCGGCAAGGCAGTGCGCAGATAATCTGTTGCATCCGAGGTGCGACTTAATCGTGTCAGTACAATGGCAGGCTGCAAATTGCAGTATCCGGATCAGGTTTGCGACTGTTGTTTGCAACACCGGAAACCTTCACGCTTTAAACATCCAGATTGGCCACGTTCAGGGCATTCTCGCGAATGAAATCTCGCCGTGGTTCCACGACGTCACCCATCAGTTTGGTAAACAGGTCATCTGCTTCATCGAGCTCGGATACCTTGACCCGCAGCAGCGAACGAACGTTCTTGTCAAGCGTCGTTTCCCACAACTGCTCGGGGTTCATTTCGCCGAGGCCCTTGTAACGCTGCATGGAAATGCCCTTGCGTCCCTGGGCAAATACGGCGTCGATCAAATCCATGGGTGAATAGATCGCGATCTCGGTTTCCTTGCGGCGCAGTTTGGCCGGATTGGTATAAACTTCCTGTAAATGAGAAGCCAGACGGTCCAGACGTATTGCCTCGGACGATCCAATCATGCGGGCATCAAGTGTATGGGCTTCGCGCACGCCGCGCAGTTCGCGGCTGAAAGTCAGACCGCCATCGGCATCGGCCATGCCCTCCCAGCCGAGCTCGGTCTCCTCGGATATGGAGTCCAGTCTGCGGGCGATATCGGCTGCAGCAGCATTGGCTGTTTCCAGGCTGGCGACGACCTCGGGGTTGAAGGCGCCGGCGATTGCCGCCTGTTCGACTACATTGCGCGAATATCGCGTATGCAGGCTTTCAAGGGCAGAGCGCACCTGAAGGGCGCTGTTGATGATGCCATGCAGATCCTGACTGGCGTGTTCGACGCCGTCTGCGGTTACCAGCACAGTGTCTTCCATACCCTGGTCAACCAGAAACGCCTCAAGAGCGGCGTCGTCTTTGAGGTATTGTTCCGATGAACCACGCTTGACCTTGTACAGGGGCGGCTGGGCGATGAACAGATGGCCGCGCTCGATCACTTCGGGCATCTGCCGGTAGAAGAAGGTCAGCAGCAGGGTGCGAATGTGGGCACCGTCCACGTCAGCATCTGTCATGATGATGATCTTGTGATAGCGCAATTTGTCTATGTTGAAATCATCACGCCCGATACCTGTTCCAAGCGCAGTGATAAGCGTACCGATTTCCTGACTGCCCAGCATCTTGTCGAACCGGGCGCGCTCCACATTGAGGATCTTGCCGCGCAACGGCAACACGGCCTGGTTCTCGCGATTGCGTGCCTGTTTGGCAGAACCGCCGGCAGAGTCGCCTTCGACGATGAACAGTTCAGATTTTGCAGGATCGCGCTCCTGGCAGTCGGCCAGTTTGCCCGGCAGCGATGCGACGTCAAGCGCGCCCTTGCGCCGGGTAAGTTCACGCGCCTTGCGGGCTGCTTCACGTGCTGCAGCTGCTTCGGCAACCTTGGACACAATGGCACGCGCTTCGGCCGGGTGTTCTTCAAACCAGGTAGACAGACCCTCACCTACAGAGCTTTCCACGATGGGTCTCACTTCGGATGAAACCAGCTTGTCCTTGGTTTGCGAGGAAAACTTCGGATCCGGCACCTTGACCGACAAGACGCAGGTCAGGCCTTCGCGCGCATCATCACCGGTCAGGGAGACTTTTTCTTTCTTGGCGATGCCGGATGAGTTGGCATAATTGTTGACGATGCGGGTCAGCGCACCGCGAAAACCGGCAAGGTGGGTGCCGCCATCACGCTGCGGAATGTTGTTGGTGAAGCACAGCACGTTCTCATGGTAGCTGTCGTTCCACCCCAGGGCACACTCGACAGTCACGCCGTCCTTTTCGATATTAATCGAGATCGGTTCCGGCAACATGGGCTGCTTGGCCCGGTCGAGATACTGCACAAATGCCGAGATACCACCTTCGTAGTGCAGATCTACGGATTTGGGTTCCACGCCGCGGTTGTCGGACACATTGATGAACACGCCCGAATTCAGAAACGCCAGCTCGCGCAGCCTGTGCTCCACGGTGTTGAAGTCAAACTCCGTCATGGTGAAGGTTTCAGTGCTTGGCAGGAATGTGATCTCGGTACCCTTCTTGTCACCCTGTTCTCCAATGGCTGCCAGGGGCGCATCTGCAACGCCATGGGTGAAGGTCATCTGCCAGTGCTTGCCATCACGCCAGATATCCAGCGTCAGCTTGGTTGACAACGCATTGACCACCGATACGCCCACGCCATGCAGACCGCCGGAAACCTTGTAGGAATTCTGGTCGAACTTGCCGCCGGCATGAAGCTGGGTCATGATGACCTCGGCAGCCGATATGCCTTCTTCGGTGTGAATGGCAGTGGGAATACCGCGGCCATTGTCGGATACCGAGCACGAGCCATCCGCATTCAGACGCACTTCGACACGGTCGCAATGGCCTGCCAGCGATTCATCGATCGCATTGTCGACGACTTCGTAGATCATGTGGTGCAGCCCGGATCCATCGTCGGTATCGCCGATATACATGCCCGGACGTTTACGCACCGCATCGAGCCCCTTGAGAACCTTGATGCTGTCGGCACCGTATTCTTCCGGCTGGCCGTCTTGTGGTGTATCGTTCATGCGGTTTCCTGTTCCGGTCCGGCGCGCACTATATGCCCGTCATTGACCTCGTAAATCTGTGTACAGCGCGATGCTGCTTCAAACAATTGCCTGTCGGTTCCCGTCATCCAGGCCTGGCTCCCGAGCTCCAGCAACTCTTCCATCAACGCAGCCCGGCGAACATCGTCCAGATGCGCTGCAACCTCATCCAGCAGCAGCAAGGGCGCAACACCGTCAAACGTCTCACGAACCGCTCTCGCCTGCGCCAAGACCAACCCGATCAGCAGCGCTTTCTGTTCACCCGTCGAGCACAGCCGGGCTTGCATTTGCCGCGGACCGTGGCTGACCAGCAGGTCGGCGCGATGCGGTCCACGCAAGGTCCTGCCGGCTGCTCTGTCCAAGCCACGCGAATCAGCCAAAAGTGTACGATATTCGTCCTCAATTTGCACGGCTGGACGATCAATTAGTTGTTGTTCCAATTCTCCATCCACAATCACTTCCGCCCAGGGAAACGGGCGCTGAGAACCACGCTGTCTGGTATGGCTGATAAAACTGCGCACGGCAGCTATGGCATCGTTGCGGGCAGCGGCAACCGCCACGGCGGACTGGGCCAGCTGTGCCTCGACACTGTCCAGCCAGCGTACCTGGGGATGGTCTTCACAATTGAGCCGGTTGCGCTCGCGCAGCAGTCGTTCAAGTGCGTTGACACGCGTGCCATGCGACGGATCAAACGTTGCCGTCAGCCGATCCAGAAACCTGCGGCGATCAGATGCCGGTCCGGCAAACAACCGGTCCATTGCAGGCGTCAGCCACAGGGCACGCACGTGTTCTGCCAACGCACCTGCGCTGCGCTGAACCTGTCCATCTATACGGACCTCACGGGAACTGCCGGAAGCAGCTTCGCGATCGTCGCCTGTACCTGCCTGCCACGCTGTTCCCAGCTTCACCTCACCGGCAGGGCCGTCCAGCACGGCCGACACAGCCCAGCCCTTGTGCTGACCCGACATGACGAGATCGTCGAAAGCAGCACCTCGCAAGCCCCGGCCCGGTGTCAGCAATGAAATGGCTTCCAGCAAATTGGTCTTGCCGGCGCCGTTGTGACCGCACAGGGCAATCAGTCCGGCGGACGGCTCAATGCGCGCACTGTCATAATTGCGAAACGACGACAGGGTCAGGCAGTCAATGGTCAAGGATGGCTTGAGCAGCAAAGCAGCGTCTCCGGGCCTTAACAGCATTGCAAACGCCTTGATCTGCGCAACCGGCGCGGCAAGACACCATAACGCATCGGCATCCTGACCCTAAACACGCATCGGCATCAATACGTACAACACCCTGTCGTCAGCCGCATCGCGCAGGATGGTTGGAGAGCCTGAATCCGACAACATGAAAGTCGCGGTATCACCTTTGAACTGGCCCGCAATATCGAGCAGGTAACGCGAATTGAAACCGACATCAATCGGGTCTGAGGCATAGCTTGCGGCAATCTCTTCTTCCGCCGATCCGGAATCCGGATTGTTCACCGTCAGGGTAAGACGGTCCGGGGCAATGTTGAGTTTGACCGCACGGCCCTTCTCGCTGGAAATCGTCGAGACCCGATCCACGGCTTGTGCAAACACCCGTGTATCCACTTCCAGCGCCTTGTCATTGCCGGTCGGAATAACCCGCTCGTAATCCGGAAAAGTTCCGTCGATCAACTTGGACGTCAGCACGAGACCATTCAGATCGAAGCGGATTTTCGATGCCGACAAGGCGATTGCAACATCACCGTCTTCATCCTCGATCAGCTTGGCAAGCTCCAGCACCGTCTTGCGTGGCACAATGACACCGGGCATGCCGGCAGAGCCGTCCGGGGCGGGCAATTCAACCCGCGCCAGCCGGTGACCGTCAGTTGCGACGGCACGCATGGTGCCGGTGTCCAGCGTGTGCAGATAAATACCATTCAGATAATACCGGGTTTCCTCGGTGGAAATGGCAAAGCGCGTCTTGTCGATCATCAGCTTGAGATCGGCAGACGCCATGGTGAAGGAGTGTGTCGCCTCGCCGCTGGCCAGATCAGGAAAATCCTGCGGTGGCAGAGCCTGCAGGGAAAACCTCGACCGCCCGGCGATGATTGCAAGACGGCCTTCGTCGGGACCTTGTTCCAACTGCAGTTGCGCGCCGTCCGGCAGTTTGCGCACGATGTCATACAGCATGTGAGCCGGCACGGTGGTCGAACCCGCCTGAGCGACATCGGCTGCGGTCTGCTCCACTATTTCAATATCCAGATCAGTTGCAGTGAGCTTCAACCCGCCCTCTGCAGCCTGCAGCAGGACATTGGACAAAATCGGAATCGTGTTGCGACGTTCCACAACCGACTGAACGTGGTTCAGCGACTTCAAAAACGTACCGCGTTCAATGGTAACCCGCATGGCCTAGACGTCCTCGGAAACTGTCAAACCGGAGCAGTATGGCTTCAGTTGAACCCATAACATCGCTCCGGCACTTTAGAAACGATCAGGCTCATGGTTTTTGATTGCGACAACCGAAAACCATGCTGATCTGCTGTGTCATCCAAGCGATGCGCACAGTTCATCGAGACTTAAGCTGTTGCGCTCGGGTGTGCAAGGCAAAGTCGGGTTTCCAAGCCCCGGACAGGCCCTGAAATGTGGAAAACCATGCTGAAATCGCCAGAATTCATCCCTGTTCGATCAATCTCGACAGCAAAGTCACCTCGCGGGCGAGCTTTTCGTCTGCCTGCATCAGTTCTTCCACCTTCCGTACCGCGTGAAGCACCGTACTATGGTCACGGTTGCCAAACCGCCGGCCAATCTCAGGCAGCGAGCGAGACGTCAGCTTCTTGGCCAGATACATGCCGATCTGACGCGGACGAACCACTGCACGCGCGCGGCGCGGGCTCAGCAAATCAGCACGCGTCACATTGAAATGCCGGCCGACGATGCGCAGGATGTCATCCACACGAACCCGAATTAGCTCGGATGTATGCGACAGGTCGCGAAGCGCAAAGGCGGCCAGATCCACGGTCATGGGCTGTCTGGTCAGATGCTGACTGGCAATGATCCGGTTCAAGGCACCTTCGAGCTCCCGGCCAGCGCCGGTAATACGGTTGGCAACGAACTCGAGCACATCGTCAGCCACGATCAGACTTGGGTCCTTGCGCTGGGCTGAGGCCAACTTTGACTGCAGGATCGACCGCCTGAGGCCGATATCCGGTGCCTCGATGTCAACAACCAGGCCACCGGCCAGGCGCGAGCGCATGCGCTGGTCAATACTTTCCAGCTGTGGCGGCGGTACGTCGGCGGCAATTACCACCTGACGCTTTGCGTCGACCAGAGAATTGAAGGTGTGGCAGAACTCCTGCTGCATTGATTTGCCCTGCAGGAACTGCAGATCATCGATCAGCAACACGTCAATGGACTGGAAATAGTCCTTGAATGACAAGGTATCGCGCACTTTCAGTGCAGCCATGAAATGATACATGAAGCGTTCTGCGGTGATGTAAAGCACCTTGCGATCCGGGTTGAGATCGCGAATACGCCACGCAATGGAATTGATCAGATGGGTTTTTCCCAATCCGGCTGCAGAGTGAATAAACAGCGGATTGAAGCTCACCGGCGCACCTGAACGGGCTTCGGCCACGCGCATGGCGGCTGCGTGAGCCAGTGCATTTGACTGGCCTTGTACGTAGGTTTCAAAGGTCAGGTTGTGGTCCAGTTGCGAGCCGCGGTCATTGCCTTGCCTGGAGCCTGCACGCAGTGTCTTGGCGACCGGTTCGCCGGCCTCTTCAGATGAACCATCCAGGCTTGCGACCGGGGCAACAGCCTGCGCCGCCGTGGGCAGGCCTCGGGTGCGTACCTGCAGCTCGACAAGGGTTACACCCTTGTATTCAGCAGCACAGCATGCGGTCAGCTGATCGACATAGTGAGATTTGATCCAGCTGCGCAAAAACCTCGTGGGAACCGACACATTAAGGGTGCCGTCAGCCAGACTTTCCGGCTCCATGCGAGCGAACCAGCTGGTATAGAGGTCTTCGCCAAGCTCGGCACGCAACCGGGCCGCAACCCTGTTCCAGACACCCCCAAGCGTCGTTCGGCTCGGCCCCGAACCGGCCTCTTCATCCGATTGACCCTGATACGAACCTTCGCCGCCAAACGAATGATCTTCAACAGGTTTACGTTCCCGACCTCTAGCCGCCACAACTTTATTCTCCTGCATTCATAATGTTGACCCCAAACATCACCCGAAACTCAACGTTTCAGGAACAGGCAGCAGAAAGGGCGCGGAGATCAGACCTGATCGCCAAAACAACCTGTTCTACAAGACGAATTCTACCGCCCATGGCCGACCCGTTCAGGTCAACCACCCCTGTTACTCAACCAACTAACTACCGATAAAATCCCGGTCGGCCCAACCCCGCCACAGGGCAACCCGCTTATTCCGATATTTTTACTTCTTATTGACTGCCACAAGAGATGCGGCCAGTGACCAGACAATACAATCCGGCTCGCAGACCATGCAATAGCTGCGCACAAAAAGTGCAGCAGACCGGGCTTTTTCAGAACCAGCAGCCAACC
>JBDNEZ010000201.1:0-2592 GCA_041690095.1 Anderseniella sp. | reverse complement strand
GGAATGGACGCACAGAAATCGACACCGAAACTGCGCGCCAACGCAGCCTTCAGGCGCGGCGGCGTCAACCGGAATACCGGCTGCTCAGGCTGGAACACAGACTTTGGATGAGGCTCAAACGTCACCAGACCGGATGGCGAGCCGGCCGTTCGAGCGGTATCAATGGCGGTCTGCACCAGTGCCTGGTGACCCAGATGCAAACCATCAAAATTACCGATCGCCACGCATGCCCCTTTCAGGGCATCTGCCACCTCGACCTGATCACTCAATTCCAGCATACCTAAACAACCTTGAAAATCGGCAGTCATGCGACCCTTTCAACGGGCACCTGATCCAGCGCCGCCTAGAGCAACAAGGGTTCAATTGAACCCATGTTGCTCTAACACTTTGGAATCGATCAGGTTTATGGTTTTTGGTTGATTCAACCAAAAATCATCCTGATCCAGCCATGCAAAATGGCATGACCGGCAATTCATTACCACACAAGTCCGGCAGCCACGCCTGCCACCTGAAGCCCCGGCATTCCCGCAGCGAGATCAACAGCAATCGTGCGCGCATCGATGCCTTGATGATCTGCCGCATGAATGCCGCCGGTAATGAAGTGGATCGCGAGATCGTTGGCGCGAGCCCCTTCAACATCGGTTGGCATGCCATCGCCAATCGCCAGCACCTGTGTGCGCACGATTTCACGTTTCATGATGTCGCCGGCTCGCTCCAGCGCCACCTGATAAATCGGTGCATACGGCTTTCCGGCCATTTCGACCTGGCCACCAAGCTCTGTGTAAATCTCTGCCAGTGCGCCGGCGCAAGGATAAAGTATGCCACCAATGCCAACTACACGGTCAGGGTTGGCACATATGAACGGCAGCCGCCTTTTTTGCATCTGCACCAGCACGGGACGATAATCATCGGGCACTTCACCCTCGCACCCATCACGACCGTCTCTGTTTAATCCCGTGCACAAGACTGCATCGGCTTCATCCAGCGATGTCCAGTTGACAGGTAATCCCTGCAGCAGGCTCGCATCTTCACTCGGACCCAGATGAAATACATTGCTGCCCGCCCGGCGTCTGACCAGTTCGCGGGTTACGTCACCGGAACTAACGACCGCATCATAGGCGCTGTCCGGCACACCGAAGCTGCGCATTTGCGGCACGATGACATGATGGAGCCTGGGTGCATTGGTTATGAGAACAACACAGCCACCGCGTTCGCGATGCCGGGTCAGTGCCTCGGCCGCAGCCGGGTAGACCTGCCGGCCATCGTGCACCACTCCCCACACATCACACAGCCAGATGGGGTAAGAGGCACTGAGATCGCGTGCCGCACCAGCAACCGGAGATAACTTGTTGAGAGACATGATGCCGGTCACGCAACCTGTGCTGCGCTGGCGGGACGACACGCCCGATCACGCACCGCTCGCGGGCTGGAAAACGCGGAACCGCGCCCGAGTGACGATGCCTGCATCAAGGCAGTGGCGTCATCAGGTTGTTCGATGCCGGAGGCGATCAGGGCTATATTGTTGGCCGCCGTCGCCTGCAACACCTGCACTGCAGTCAGGCCCGACTGCGCCGGCCCAGCCAGTCCTGCGCCGGGCACATCGATGAAGGCAAAGCCCAGTTCCGCCAAAGACGGCAGTTCATCATACAACATACCTTCGCCGGTCAGACAGAACGTTGCGCCGAGGCTGGCAAGCCAGGCCACCCCCTGAAGCCCGGCTTCACTCAAACCGGCAAGAGCGGTGTGATGGATATCGAGCACTATGCCGGCGGCAGCTGCCGGATTGGCTTGCAACACGCCGACGAGGTCCTGCAAAGCCTGGGTATTTTCCAGTGTTGCGGTCGATATCGGACAGAAAATACCCGTCGCGCCCCGGCGTGCCCGCAACTTTTCCAGCAGGGGAAGAACCTGCTGCATCAATTGCCGGTCCAATGCCGGATCCCACAGGCTGGCCTGACCATCGAGCACAGGCAGATCAGCAGAGACAACAATCTGGCTGCGATTTGCCGGTGCATGATCGCGCAAATGGAAACTTGCCTTGTAATATGCGGTACGTCCCTCCGCCAGCCGGACCACTGGCTCAAGGAACAACTGGACCTGTTGCGGTCGCAGCACCTGGGGCCGCGCCGGCCGTTTTGGGGCCTGGCCCGGCCTCGGTAAAGATGTCTTTGCCGCCGGCCGTTGTGCAGCCGCAGTTAACCGAAATGTGCGGGATTTGTCCGGCGCCGCCTGACGGGATGTGCTGGTGTCAATCCGCGAGCCCATGTCAGCGAGGCGTTGTGCCTGATCGGCGATACGGCGAGACAGGCTTTCTATGTCATTGGTATTCTTGCCAAGGCGTTGCGACACCATGTTGGTCAGGCGAGCAGTGTTTTCCTGATGAGGGTAGATGGAAGCCGCCGCAGATACGATGATGGCGACCGCCAGGCAGGACACGGCCGCAAGCAGCGCGATGTCATAGCGCACGAGCACAAATATGCACACCGCCGCCAAAACCAACGCACTAACTGAAAACAGCCAAACCAGCAGCTTCATTCGATCAAGTTCCCACCCCATAACTGCCGACATCAGCAGCGGTTGTCCGGTATAGAT
>JBDNEZ010000200.1:0-2493 GCA_041690095.1 Anderseniella sp. | reverse complement strand
TCCACATTTCAGGATGCGGCATCAGCTGTGCACATTGCTGAAACACTTCAACCACATGTGGTTTTGTATCGAGAAATGCATCGTCCAGTTGCCAGAACCGGCCGAATGTCGGGTTGAAGAGTTTCAGGCAACCGTCAGTGCCGAACAGGGCAAGGCCTTCATGCATGTTGTCGATGGTTTCGCGCTGCACCCCGATCAGCTCGTTATAACGGCTTTCAAGCTGGATCTTTTCCGATACGTCTTCATACAGCACCGAGACTTCGCCGGAGCGCGGCTGCTCTGAAACAACCCGCAGGGAACGGCCATCAGGCAGATGCCACAATTCGTCCGGCGTATCAATGCGGGCATAAGACGCCAACTGCTCTTTTTTCCAACTGCGGTAGTTGGCCTGTTCGGGCAACTTGCGCTCCTCGCGCAGGCGGTCGAGGATTTCCCCGTGGCTGGGCTGTGTGTCGAGCCATTTGGCGTCAAATTCCCACAATTGCGCGAAAGCCTCATTGTAAAACGAAAGCTTCTGGTCTGCTGCAAAGCTGGCTATGGCGGCGGTAATCTTGTTCAGTGTACTGGCATGAGATCGGATCTGGCGATCAAGTTCCTTGCGGGTATCTTCAAGGCGCGTCATGTCCAGCGCAAACGAGGCGATGGTATTGTCAAACGGCACTTCCACAAGTTCCAGTATGCGCTTGGCGCCTGCGATAACCGCCGCTCCACGAGAGATGGTGCGCTCACCATCGGTGTGCTGGGAAACCGGCTTGAAGGCTTCCCGATCGATTAGCGGAATGTTCCGGGCGATGACCTGATCAATGTCTGTCTGTTCGATGGCATCCATGTACGCCTGATTGACCCAGACCAGATTACTGTCTTCATCGCGCAGAAACACCGGGAAAGGGGCCTTGTCGAGCATCGCACTCAGGCGCTCAACCTGTTTGCCCAGGCGTCGGGCATCGAACACCAGTTCCTTCGTGTCACGCCGTTCGCCTGATAACGGCTTGATGCGCATGGTCGCGACGCCGCCGGCAACGCGTCCGTCTGCCTCGACCAGTTCACCATCCAGTGTCTTGAGAGCAATGTTGAACGGAGAACCTGCTGCGCGCAGGACGCCAAGCCCGTTGTCCACGGCAGCGATCGATTCATCATCCAGCCATCTGGAAAAATCACCCAGGTTTTCAAGGCCGGTCTTCAACTGGATGGTGCCGCGCAAATCTCCGGTGATTGTATCCGGCGCTTCCTGGCTGGTTCGCCAGATGAACAGCACGCTCGGCTCGGCATTGATGATGGCCTGAGCCTCGTTCAACTCGCCTTCAAGCTCGGCAATTCGCGCCTCGTTTTCTGTTCTCCGGCTGGTCATCCGGCGCACTGCGATAAATGCCCACAACATGACTACAGTGGACAAAAGCAGGGTTGCGAAAGAATAACTGTTTTGGGGAGAAACGACGGTCTGCATAAAGCTTTGCGCAGAGGCAAAAGACGGTAGTGCGCACAGTCCGGCCATGGCTGCCATCGTCAGTGTTGCAGCATGTGAAACCCAGCCAGTATCTCGAACAAACCGCAAGCGTTTCAGACCCCCTGAAAACGATTTCCCTATCCCATCATGCATTCATGTGAATGCATGGTGTCCCAAACGCAAAGCAACATTACTTATACCAAAGGAACTGACTACTACCTATATCAGGGTTACCTGAGCACACAGTGCTCCCCCGCGCGAATCGACCACGCAATGCCCCCCACAGATATAGCCGCATGGGAGCAAAAAACACACTACCCCGTTGAGATCTTATCAACGGGGTAGCAAATTTGAAACATTTTGCGAGGTGTCAGGGCGCCACGTCAGTAGCGGTAGGTGTCCGGCTTGAACGGGCCGTCCGGTGTGACCCCGATATAGGCCGCCTGCTCTTCGGAAAGCCGGGTCAGCTTGGCGCCAACCTTGGCAAGGTGCAGCATGGCAACCTTTTCATCCAGATGCTTGGGCAGAACATAAACCGAATTCTTGTACTGATCGCCTTTGGTCCACAGTTCAATCTGGGCCAGCGTCTGGTTGGCAAATGAGGCAGACATCACGAAACTCGGATGACCTGTTGCGTTGCCAAGGTTCACCAGACGGCCTTCAGACAACAAGATCATGCGGTTGCCGGCGGGAAATTCGATCATGTCCACCTGGGGCTTGATGTTGGTCCATTTGAAGTTTTTCAGACCGGCGACCTGAATTTCATTGTCGAAATGACCGATATTGCAGACGATTGCCATGTCCTTGACGCGGCGCATATTCTCTACGGTCAGAATGTCCTTGTTGCCAGTCGCTGTGACTATGACATCGGCACGTTCAATATCGTCATCCAGCGTGACCACTTCAAAGCCGTCCATGGCAGCCTGAAGTGCACAGATCGGGTCGACTTCGGTCACCAGCACGCGCGCACCGGCACCTGCGAGCGACTGCGCCGAGCCTTTGCCGACGTCTCCGTATCCGGCCACGATGGCAACCTTGCCGGCCAGCAT
>JBDNEZ010000199.1:0-5786 GCA_041690095.1 Anderseniella sp. | reverse complement strand
GGCTTGTTCGAAGAACTTCGCCCACTGGCCGGTCGCCTGTTTGATCACATCACCAGGCGGCAGTTCGGTAATGCCGTAATAGGCCTTGAATTCCTGCGTAACCGTATCGCGGGCTGCATGAAACCACTTGCCGCAGCCGCGATCACAGCGCCAGCGCTCAAAGTGCAGGCCCTTGGGGTTGAACCGCATGAACAGATAGTCGCGTTGCGCTGCGTCGGCAATATTGGATGGCTCAGACGTCGCGGGGCGCGCAATATGCGCCTGGCCACCGCAATGAAAATCAGTCTCATCGCCTTCGACCCCGCATACGGGGCAATGAACAATCAGCATGTCACTATTCCTAATGCGCTACTGCTGCGGAAACGCTTTCGTCGATGAAGCGGCCCTCAGTGAAGCGGTTAAGTCCAAACGGTGCCGCAATCGGATGCGGCCGGTCATTGGCAATGGTGTCGGCAAACACCAATCCGGAACCGGGAATGGATTTCCATCCGCCCGTTCCCCAGCCGCAATTGACATAAAGCCCGGCCACATCGGTCAGGCCGATGATCGGCGAGCGATCCCCCGTCATGTCGACGATACCGCCCCACTGGCGCAACATGCGCAGGCGCGAGATGATCGGGAATGTTTCCACCAGCGCCGACACCGTGTGTTCGATTGCCGGGAATGATCCGCGCTGCGAGTAATTGTTGTAGGGGTCGGCCCCGCCACCGATAACCAGTTCGCCCTTGTCGGACTGGCTCATATAACCGTGCACGGTGTTGGCCATCACGACACAGTCGATGACTGGCTTGATGGGTTCAGATACCAGCGCCTGCAGACAGACACTTT
This sequence comes from Anderseniella sp., assembly GCA_041690095.1. GTDB lineage: Bacteria > Pseudomonadota > Alphaproteobacteria > Rhizobiales > Aestuariivirgaceae > Anderseniella. Next base: position 4,958 of record JBDNEZ010000199.1, on the reverse strand, counting down.
CTATCGGCATGCGCACGCCGGCCATCTCCATGATGTTCGATGTGTGTCCGGAGGTGACCACGGCAACCTTCCTGGCGCGAATAGTGCCGCGTTTGGTTTCCACGCCGGTAATTTTTCCACCTGAGCGCAACATGCCGGTGACTTCACAATTCTGGATGACATCGACGCCCATATTGTCGATGGCGCGGGCATATCCCCAGGCCAGGGCATCGTGGCGGCCGGTACCGCCGCGCGGCTGGTAGTAGGCGCCCAGAATCGGATATCGCGCATCCGGACTGTCATTGATGATCGGCACGATGCGCTTGACTTCGTCTGCATCAATCATACGGCAATCGAGGCCCGCCAGACGGTTGGCATGAGCGGTGCGCCGGAACGACCGCAGCTCATGCTCTGTCTGACACAGCATCAGCACGCCGCGCGGCGAAAACATCATGTTGTAGTTGAGTTCCTGAGACAGTGTCTCATACAGCGAGCGCGCCAGTTCATAGATGGCGATAGAGGGGTCCTGCAGATAGTTCGAACGGATGATGGTCGTGTTGCGACCGGTATTGCCGCCGCCAAGCCAGCCCTTCTCGATGACCGCCATGTTGGTAATGCCGTGATTCTTGGCAAGGTAATAGGCCGTCGCCAGACCATGGCCGCCGGCGCCTACAATCACAATATCATACTCCTGCTTGGGGTCTGGGCTGCGCCACGCGCGCTCCCAGTCCTTGTGATAGTTCAGGGCGTTTCTGGCCAGCGAGAATATCGAATATCGTTTCATGGGTGGTCTTCCGAAGCGGTTTTCACCAAATGGGTCAATAGTCGGTTCCTTTGGTATAACTGCGCGCAATCTAGCAAACTGGCCCGCATATCACCAAATGATTGCGACATTCAGACCGGGAAGTGCGACACTGGTGCATGGCACGGCAGGATTGGGGACGTTAAGCTCGCTGTTTCGTGAGTTGTATTGCTGTACGTGTGATTGGTATGTGGTGGCATGTTGTTGTGGATTTCATTCGCCGTTCTGACGGCCCTGGTTTTACTGGCGCTGCTGTCGCCCCTGGGTCTGCGCCCGCGCGAGCGCGATGGCGGCAGTCAACGTGCGACTTTTGATCTTGCGGTGTATCGCGATCAGCTGGCCGAACTCGAGCGTGACCGGAGCGCCGGTCGGATTGCGGCAGACGAAGCCGATGCTGCCCGCAATGAAGTCTCGCGACGTATTCTGGCAGCGCAGGCTGAGCTTGCTTCAGACCAAAAGGCCGGGCGACCTGTTCCGGCCTGGCTTTCAGTCGCAACCGTGATTGCTGTTCCCGCCATTGCGCTTGCCGGGTATTTGCTGGTTGGCCGACCGGACCTGCCGGCTCAACCCTTGCAGGCGCGCATTGACAGCGCTGTCGCCAACCAGGACATGGTTGCCATGGTTCGCCAGGTGGAACGCCATCTTGAGCAGAAACCCAATGATGCTCGCGGCTGGATGGTTCTGGCACCGGCCTACAAGCGCATGTCAAGGTACAGTGACGCGGCCAATGCCTACCGGAAGGCGATTGCCATATCCGGGCCTGATCCGGACTTGATGACCGACATGGGTGAAAGCCTGGTGCTGGCCAATAATGGTCTGGTCAGCAATGATGCCCAGAAGATTTTCGAAGCAGTTCAAAAGGCTGCGCCCGAACATATGAAAGCCCGTTTCTACCTGGCGCTTGCGCATCAGCAGGAGGGCAGGACAGCCGATGCGATTGCCGGCTGGAATGCCATGCTGGCCGAAAGTGCACCGGATGCGCCGTGGCGGGGCGCTGTTGAACAGCAAATTTCATCTGCCGGTGGTCAATTGCCGAAGGGACCTGCCCTGACCAGTGAGCAGATACAGCAGGGCCAGCAACTCAACGCCGGTGACCGGACGGCAATGATCCGGTCCATGGTTGAAGGCCTTGATGAACGCCTGAACGAAGATGGTGCGGACATTGACGCCTGGTTGCGGCTGATCCGCGCGCGCATGGTGCTTGGCGAGACGGACAAGGCAGCAGATGCGCTCAACCGGGCGGCTGAAGCTCTCAAGGACGATCAACAGGCCGTTAGCCGGCTTGAGGAAACCCGCAAAGCGCTCGGGCTTTGAAGACAGGACTGATGTGATATGGCGATGACACGAAAACAACAGCGCGGCGCACTGATAGCAGCCGGTCTTGGCGCTCTCGGGCTTGCTGCAGGACTGGTGCTCTATGTGTTGTCGGACACGATAACCTTTTTCTACACACCGACGGATGTCGTTGAAAAAGGCGTACAACCCGGTACCCGTTTCCGGTTGGGTGGACTGGTGGCCGATGGCTCGGTCGTGCGCGGCCAGGGCAAGACCGTTTTATTCAAGGTAACCGACACCGACGGTACCTTGCCGGTTAGTTATGTGGGCATATTGCCCGACCTGTTCCGGGAAGGTCAGGGGGTCATTGCCGAAGGCACGCTTGATGCGGGCGGGACCTTCAAGGCCGACACGGTGCTGGCCAAGCATGATGAGAACTACATGCCGCGCGAGGTGGCAGATGCGCTGAAAGCAAAAGGCGTCTGGAAACAAACCGGCGAACCGGCGAAGGAAATTACCCAATGATCCCTGAAATTGGCCAGTTTGCCCTGATACTTGCGTTTGTCACGGCGATTTACCAGTTTGCCGTCCCGATGTATGGAGCCTGGCGTGGCGACAGCCGGTTGATGGCCGTCGCGCCTCCAGCAGCCTTGCTGCAGTTCGGGTTGATTGCTTTGGCCTTTGGCTGTCTGACCTGGTCTTACGTGTCGTCGGATTTTTCGGTCGAAAACGTGTTTCGCAACTCACATTCCGACAAACCGCTGATCTACAAGATCTCCGGAGTGTGGGGGAACCATGAAGGATCGATGTTGCTATGGGTCCTGGTGCTGGCATTGTTTGGTTCCGCAGTTGCAGCCTTCGGCGGAAATCTGCCGCCCGGTCTCAAAGCCCGCGTTATCGCGGTTCAGGGCTCGATCTCGATTGCTTTCCTGTCATTCATTCTGCTGACCTCAAATCCGTTCAATCGTCTGGATCCAGCACCGATTGAAGGCCAGGGACTGAATCCGATCCTGCAGGACCCGGCTCTGGCCATACACCCCCCGCTGCTTTATGCGGGCTATGTTGGTTTATCCATCGCATTTTCCTTCGCGATTGCAGCCCTGTTAGAAGGCAAGGTCGATGCGGCCTGGGCGCGCTGGGTAAGGCCGTGGACGCTGGCTGCGTGGATGTTCCTGACCGCAGGCATCATACTCGGGTCCTGGTGGGCCTATTACGAACTCGGCTGGGGTGGATGGTGGTTCTGGGACCCCGTTGAAAATGCCTCGTTCATGCCGTGGCTGATTGCAACGGCGTTGCTACATTCTGCCATCGTCGTGGAAAAGCGAAACGCCCTGAAGGTCTGGACGATCCTGCTCGCCATTCTGGCTTTTTCACTGTCGCTGGTCGGCACTTTCCTGGTGCGCTCCGGCGTGTTGACTTCGGTTCATGCCTTCGCGGTCGACCCGGCTCGCGGGATATATGTGCTTGGAATACTGTGTGTCTTCATCGGCGGCGCGCTGACACTATATGCCTGGCGTGCGCCGACCATCAAAACCGGGGGCCTGTTTGCGCCGATCAGCCGCGAAGGCGCGCTGATTGTGAACAATCTGTTGCTGACGGCTGCGTGTGCTGCAGTGTTCATCGGGACACTCTATCCGCTGCTGCTGGAATCCATTACGGGTGCCAAAATTTCTGTCGGCCCGCCATACTTCAATCTGACATTCGGTCCGCTGATATTGCCGCTTCTGCTATTGGTACCGATTGGTCCGATGATGTCGTGGAAACGGGCAGATATGTGGGGCGCCATCCAGCGGCTCTGGGCAGCAGCCCTGGTTGCGGTGGTGGTGGCGATTGCCGCCATGGCATGGCAGTGGCGCGGGCCCTGGATAGCCCCGTTTGGGGTGGCGCTTGGCGCCTGGCTGGTTGCTGCAAGTGTGCAGGAACTGTTCACCCGTACGAAATTCGGCTCAGTCTCGCTCAATGTGGCCTGGGCGCGTCTCAAAGGCCTGCCGGGTGCCTCCTGGGGCATGATGATTGCTCATGCCGGCGTCGGCGTGCTGGTTATCGGCGTTGTCGCCATAACGTCCTGGAAGCAGGAAATAGTGACGGTCATGAAACCGGGCGAAACCATGCAGCTCGGCGGCAGAAGCGTTACATTTCTTGGTGAAAGCCCTCTCACCGGACCCAATTACACGGCTGATCGCGGACGGTTCAGAATTTCATCCGGTGGTGTCGAGTTATCTGAAATCTGGTCTGAAAAACGCGTCTTCAAGCCGTCCAACCAGCCGACCACCGAGGTTGGCATAGAACCGTTCGTCGATGGTGATCTGTACGTGGTGATGGGTGACCGGGCAGCTGACAATGCACGCACCGTCCGGTTCTATTTTCACCCGCTGGTCTGGATGATCTGGTTTGGCGCCGCCTTGATGTTCCTTGGCGGAAGCTGTTCGATGTTCGACCGCCGCTACCGGGTCGGTGCGCCGAAAAAGGCTAAAACCCCAATCGTCCAACCTGCGGAGTAACCAGCAGAGGCTGCGTCGTCTTGCCCTTGCAATGGTTGTTGTGCTGGCCACACTACCGACCGCGTTAGCCGTCCAGCCGGACGAAGTGTTGAGTGATCCGGCTCTGGAGGCACGTGCGCGTGAGCTGTCAGCCGGGTTGCGCTGTCTGGTGTGTCAGAATCAGTCGATCGACGACAGCGATGCACCACTGGCCAGGGATTTGCGAGTACTGATCCGCGAGCGCCTGGTCCAGGGCGAGACAAATACGCAGGTGGTTGACTATCTTGTATCCAGGTATGGCGAGTTTGTGTTGTTGAAACCGCGACTGAATGCCCGCACGATCTTGTTGTGGGGCGGTCCGTTTGCGATTTTGCTGATCGGGTCACTGGTGATTTTTCTGCGTCGACGCAAGGGCTCCGGCC
>JBDNEZ010000198.1:0-6613 GCA_041690095.1 Anderseniella sp. | reverse complement strand
TGTCCCCGGGGCATTATTCCTGATGGAAAAAATGCCGGATGGCTTCAACTATGTGAGCGGTGACTGGCGCTACACCATGGTCATGCCGGATGGCAGTCTGTTCGGTACGACCAATGGCGAAGGATCAGAACGGGTTAGGTTCTGCATTTCCTGCCATCTGGCTGTTGAGCAGCAGGACCACCTGTTTTTCATCCCGGAAGAATACCGTCAAAACTGAGGGCAAAGCCGGATCATTCCTGCCTTGGTACGTCAACAGGTAATCGGTCGGTCTACCGTGATCGCTATCAAACGCTTCCATCTAAGTGAAGCATGCTCTAAACATCCGGTTGGTTTCGCAGACCGGTTGCTGGCCGTCACAGCACTTCAACGTTGCCGCAAATGCTGATGGCCTGGCCTGAAATGCCGGCACCCAGTGGCGAGCACAGATACACCGCCTGGTTGGCGATGTCCTGAGCCGTGACCATGCGGCGCAGGGACACCTTGTTGATATACTCACGCTGCATGTCTTCGTAGGAAACGCCGGTGGCTTCGGCGCGTGCCGAGATAACCTTTTCTATGCGCGGACCTTCAACGATGCCGGGCAGCAGGGCATTGACCCGGATGCCGTCCGGCCCAAGTTCGATGGCCAGGCTTTTGACCAGGCCGATGATCGCCCACTTGGTGGCTGCATAAGGTGTGCGCCAGGCATAGCCGAGCCGGCCCGCCACCGAGGATATGCAAATGATCGAGGCGTCGGGCGATTGTTTGAGCAACGGCACGGCCAGCCGGGCACAATAGAACTGGCCGTTGAGATTGACATTGACGGTATCGCGCCACTGCTGCGGGTCCAGTTCATCAATGCCGCCGGTGGGCCCGGCAATGCCGGCATTGTTGATCAGCACATCCAGTCCGCCCAGATGGGTTTTGACATGTTCAAAAAGCTCATCAACCTGGTCTTCATCGGAGACATCGCAGTAACTGATGCCCCAGTCAGGGTGCAGTTTGCTGCATTCGGCCAGCGCAGCATCCGAAATATCACACACATGAACCCGCGCACCAGCCATTGCAAAGGCTTCCGCAATCGCCCGGCCGATGCCGCTGCCACCGGCAGTCACCAGTACGCGCAGGCCCGGCCTCAATCTCATTGTCTCAGTCATCGATTAATTCCGTCTTGTTAATACTGTCAGAAACCAACCTGATCGCCGCCTTTCAGGTCGAGCATCGCGCGGGCTTCATCGGGGCTGGCGATATCGAGAGATAATCCTTCCAGCACCAGACGCATCTTGGTCACCTGGTCGGCATTGGACTGTGCCAGTTTTCCCGGTGCGATCCACAACGAGTCCTCGAGTCCGACACGGACATTGGCGCCTTGTGCAGCCCCCATGGCGGCGAGCGGTATCTGGTTGCGTCCGGCGCCCAGGATCGACCAGTGGTAGGTATCACCGAACAACCTGTCGGCGGTGCGTTTCATGTGCATCAGGTCTTCGGGATGTGCGCCAATGCCGCCGAGCAGGCCGAACACCGACTGGATAAACAGCGGCGTGCGGGCCAGTCCCCGGTCGACAAAATGCGCCAGATTGTACAAATGGGAAATATCGTAACATTCAAACTCGAACCTGGTGCCATTGTCATTGCCGACCCGCATGATGGTTTCAATGTCCTTGAAAGTGTTCTTGAACACCAGGTCACGCGAGTTTTCCAGGTGCGTGCGTTCCCAGTCATGGGTAAACTCGGAAAACCGCTCAAGCATCGGATACAGGCCAAAATTCATCGACCCCATGTTCATCGATGCAACTTCCGGCTTGAACACGGCAGCAGGGCGCATGCGTTCTTCCACACTCATATGCGGGCTGCCTCCCGTGGTAATGTTGATTACCGCCTTGCTGGACTGCTTGATGCGCGGCAGGAATTTCTCAAACACTGCAGGGTCCTGGGTGGGGCGACCGGTTTCAGGATCACGGGCATGCAGGTGCACGATGGCCGCACCCGCTTCGGACGCCGCAATGGCGGCCTCGGCAATTTCGCCTGGCGTGACGGGCAGATGCGGCGACATGGACGGTGTGTGAATGGCACCTGTCACGGCGCAGGTAATGATGACTTTGCGGTTTGGTTTGGCCATAGGTGTCGGACTTCCTGTTGGTTTTCATGCATGCAGCGAGTGTGCGGGCGATGATGGTCAGGCCGGGTCTGCGGGTCAACGATGTTGTTACCATTCACTGCAATGCCGTCATCGCGCACGGCAGAAGTCGTCTTGCTTCGGTCCCTTAACATCCCTGCGATCCCGCATCAGGAAATGTCGGTTGCATTGCAGCACCTTGCGCTGGATTGCAGGTTCGGTCCGCACCTGCCGGACACACAGAATGGACGTCGCCCGATCACGAAGTCGAGGTTATTTCATGCCTTCGCAAATATCGCCGGACATACCTGTCGCACTCGTCTGGAGACGCAAACGTGGGATGGGTAGAATGCACAGATGTCAATTGTGCTGCCTAAAAGGACCTTCCATATGACCTGGACTGCCGAGATTGTTGTCTATCGACTGATCCGCGCTGCCGATACCATGCGGCGCCTGCCCGGCGGAGGCATTCGCCCGGCGGGGTTCAGATCCGCCTGGCCGGCGGTGCGCGATGAGTGGGCTGATCAACTGGCCCGCGTCGGTGCAGAAGAGACCCAGGGCCGCGACCGTTCGCGCCTCGCTCCGCCGCGCGCTGGCGAGATCGATCGCATGTATCAGTGCATGGACTGGATGGTGCATGTTGATGATCTGGAGCATCGCAAGGCACTGATGATCTATTGCCGCGACAAGGCGCATGGCTGGAGGTTTTCCCGAACCTGCAAAAAACTCGGCTGGAACCGGCGTACTGCCTACAACCGAAAACACAAGGCGGCACAACAACTTGCTGCCGCACTGAACAACAAGGCGGTTTCCTTGCCCCAGTCCGACATTGACGCGGTTGCACAAATTGCGGCAAACCACATGCGCAACACCGCTACAACGCGCAACCATGCACGGGCGCCGGAAGCGTGGATTGCCGAAGGCGCGAAGCCGAAAATGTTTGTTGCTGAACCGGCTGATCCGTGACGGGATCTGGCAATGCTGACAGAGCGCGATCAGCCGGGCCTCAATTGCGGTTGAACTACCGGACCGTACCCTGAAATAACCAGGTCGTCGTGAGGCATTTGAGCCATGCCGCGTTGAACTTCAAGCGGGTTGTCTCCGATCATGCAGGTGCGACATCGCGTGATGTCGTCATGCCATATGCCTGGCAATGGCAAGCCGTTTCACCGGATTTGCGACAAAGCATTACAACAACAAGGGTACAGGGCGCGGGTTTTGATGCAATCAGAACCTGCCACGCTCCAGGTCACACCAATGCCGGCATACAAGCCATCCGAAAGCGAGCGGCGCAGGGTCATGATGCTGGTTGTGTGCGGCATTGCGCGCGACAAGATTGCCCGGCACCTCGGCATTTCCAGTCCTGCCCTGGACAGGCACTTTGCCGATGAACTGGACAATGGCAATGACATCGCCAACGCGGCGGTTGCCGGCAGTCTGTATCAGAATGCGGTGGACGGCACGGTAAGCGCGCAAATCTTCTGGATGAAGTCCATCGCCAGAGGGGGCGACAAGGATGTGGGCGATGCAAAGCTTGGCGCAACCAGTAATGGCGAGGCAGAAGAGCTTGCGGTGTCAGATCGCGAGGTGGCACGCCGCATCGCCTTTGTACTCGACAAGGCGGCCAGGAACGAAGGCCCGGAGACCACATGACAGGATTGCTCGACGAATTGCTGGCGCGGATCAAGGCGGCTGATCCGGAAGAGTTCAAACTGGTGCGGCGTGAAGTCATGCAGTGCACCGCGGACATGGCCTGGATACCCAATCCCGGCCCGCAAACGCAAGCTTATTACTGCGAGGCAGACGAACTGCTTTATGGCGGCGAGGCTGGAGGCGGCAAGACCGACTTGCTGCTCGGCCTGGCGCTGACGGCGCATCGCAAAAGCCTGGTTCTCAGGCGGCTCGACAAGGAGGTCGATGGCCTCGAACAGCGCATGGAGGAAATCCTCGGCAACCGCGATGGCTATAACAGCCAGAAACGCATCTGGCGGCGGCATGCACCAAGGCCCGGTCTGATCATGCTTGGCGGTTGCCAGCATTTGAACGACCGGGCCAAATATCAGGGAACGCCAAAGGATTTTGTCGGCTTTGATGAACTGGCCAACTTCCTGGAAGCGCAATACACCTTTATCATCGCATGGGCGCGGTCCACGCTGAAAGGCCAGCGGGTGCGTGTGGTGGCAGCGTCCAACCCGCCGGTGACGCCGGAAGGCATGTGGATCAACCGGCGCTGGGCGCCGTGGCTGATACCGGATCATCCCGACCCGGCGCTGCCCGGCGAACTGCGCTGGTTCACCACCATCAAGGGCGAGGACTGCGAGGTTGATGGCCCCGGGCCGGTTGAGCTTGACGGCGAGGTCGTGCTCGACAACAAGGGCAAGCCGGTGCTGCCCAAGTCCCGCACCTTCATTCCCGCAGAACTTGCCGACAATCCTGATCTTGCAGACAGCGGCTACGCCTCCATTCTGGCAGCCCTGCCGTCGGGTATGCGCGAAGCCATGATGGAGGGTGATTTTACCATCGGCCAGCGCGATGAACCGTTCCAGGTCATCCCGCAGGGCTGGGTGGAAGCGGCCATGGATCGCTGGCATGAAGGCGGCGGCACTGCGCCAATGACGGCGCTTGGCGTCGATATTGCCCAGGGCGGTAGCGACATGACGGTGCTGGCAGCGCGTCATGGCGGGTGGTTTGCAAAGCTGAAAACCTACAAGGGTGTTGATACCCATGACGGGCCGTCAGTCGCGGGGTTGATCTTCATGCAACTGCGCGACGGGGCAGAAGTGGTGCTCGACATGGGCGGCGGTTATGGCGGGTCAACCTATGATCACCTCAAACAGAGCCTGTCGCCGACCCAGTTCAATGGCGCTGCGGCAGGCCCCGGTAGGGACAAGTCCGGCACATTGTCTTTCCTGAACCTGCGGGCAGCAGCCTGGTGGGCGCTGCGCGAGGCAATGGATCCGGACTATGGTGCGCAGATCGCCCTGCCGCGCGATGCAGAGCTGAAAAGCGACCTGTGTGCCCCGACCTACAAGGTGGTGCCGGGTGCCAGGATCCAGATCGAGGACAAGCAGGAGTTGAAAAAGCGCATCGGCCGGTCACCCGACAGGGGCGACGCCGTGGTCATGGCGCACTGGGCGACAGGCTTCAGACGGGCAGGGGGATACAGGGCACAGGACTTGCCGCAACGCGCGGTGACGTCGAGGAGGTGAGAGTATCGTTGGGGTGTGCCCAAGGATGACAATTTTTCGATGCTGCAAGTCTCATAAGCGGTGTCTACCGTGTCACGCGCGCGGGAACCACATGCCCCTTGTCGTGCCTCACGCTTCGAGCAAGCTGAAAAAACAACCCCGAAAGCCCATGAGGCTTTCGGGGTCGGATCAGCAATAATTACAGATCAATTTTGGTCGTCACCTTGATCAAACGTCGCACTGGACGCAAGACAATTATAAGCAAAGTCTGGCGTATCCAGTGTGGCGCCCTGACGGTCTACAGTCAGCCTGTCACCGCTGAACGAGTAGGATGTTCCGATCATGATCGTATGATCATCCACGTCGAAGCTACCGAAATTACTACTTACGTCGCAATCGCTCCGGAATGTTCCGCGATAGGCCACATAAAACGGTGTATCGCCGATGACGGGCAGGCCAGCGACGGAGAAGTCATAGCGAACCTTGACCGAGAAGGCATCCATGTCGCCAAAACCGTCTTCATAATCGGCATTGAGATACGTGCCTTCGAGTTGCAACCGGCTTGTGGCGTCCGGGAACCAGCGGAAGACGCCGCGGACAAAAAACCCGTCATCCAGCGGGGATATGAAAGGAAATGCATCCGCGGTCGGCTGCGGTTTGAAATCAACATAGCCGCCCTGCACGTAGAACGTCATGTTGTCCATGTACAACTGGCCTTCGCCGCCGACAAAGCGGAAATCGGTACTTTCCCACCCAGGCGCATTTGCGCCGTTGGATGTGCCCACCCCGCCAAATGCGCCGAACAGGCCGGTCATCGGATCGCGCCAACTCAGATGAGCTGCACCCTGAAAGGAATACCGCGGACCCAGCGGCGCGTCGGCTGGTTCAAAGGCCCTGTCGTTGGTTTCGTATTTGACGTCCGACTGCAGCGAAAGATTATCACCAAGCGGCAGGCTCAACAGCCCTTCGCCGCCGGTCGCGAGCACGGTTTCATCCGAGAAGCCATCGTCAATGATCTGAACACCTGCCCAGCTATCGACCACACCCGAGACAATCAGCCCCAGTTCCCTGTCCATATCGGCAGCGCCGGCCTGTGACGACAACGCAAAAAGAGCAGCAGTTGCTGTCAGGATTGTTCTGTTCATGACGTATTACCCCTGAAGTTTACCTTGTGTGCTTGGATTTCAGCATACCGTTTCCGGTTGCCGTAACGAGTGTTTTTTTCCTTGTTCGGAACGATTTTTGAAAACTGTTGCAGTTTGGCCACACTGTGCCAACTGGCCAATGAACCATGCGTAGATGAGTGAATTCTCGGGACAGGCCCGAGGAT
>JBDNEZ010000197.1:0-2365 GCA_041690095.1 Anderseniella sp. | reverse complement strand
TCCACTTTCGGTGATTCATGCGGGAACGCCGCAAGACAGATGCGTCCGCCCCGGTTGACCATCTGTGCCGCCTCATTGATACCATTGGGTGCAGCCGAACATTCAACCACATAGTCGACGCCCTTGCCGTCCATGATCTTGCGCACCGCTTCGACCGGGTCTTCCTTGCGCACATTGATGACATGGTCGGCACCCAGCCGCTTGCCGATTTCAAGCCGGTTGTCACGGGTGCCGGTCAGGATAACCGGTTGTGCGCCCATCGCCTTGGCCACGGCCACGCCCATCAGGCCGATGGGACCGGGTCCGGTAACAACCACGCTTTCACCGGCCACCAGCCCGCCCAGTTCGGTCAGGCCATACATGGCGGTGCCGGCGGTTACCACCAGTGTAGCTTCTTCGTCCGACATATTGTCATCGACATGTACCAGCGTGTTGATGTTGTTGACCTGGTATTCGCAAAACCCGCCGTCGGTGGTGAAGCCGTTGGCCCGGTGGCCCTTGTTCACGTCGCCATAGTTCTTGCCGTAATTGTGGCATGACGTGTACATGCCTTCACGGCAGCGCTTGCACTGGCCGCAACCGGCATGGATTTCGACGGTGACGCGTTCACCGATGGTGTATTCATCGACGCCGGCGCCAAGTGCCACCACGGTTCCCATATATTCATGGCCGGGCGTGAAATTCTGGTTGAACGGCAATTGACCATTGATCTGTGCCGGCGGCCCGTGGTGAATGATCTCCAGGTCCGTTGCACAAATGGCGACCGCATCAATGCGCACCAGCACCTCTGCCCTGGACGGTGCGGGCACCGGCTTGTCTTCAAGGCTGATATTGCCGGGGTCGCCCAGCACCCATGCCTTCATGGTTTCGGGGATTGGATAGTCGGTGCTGGTTTTGACATCGCTCGGCATGGCCATTTTGAAGGTCTCCTCGTTCAGAATTTTTCTTTGACGCCTGTACAGCGCCTGTTGGTGTCAGGGTTCAGTTTGGGTTAACTTGCGGGTCCGGGCTGCCGAATCGTGACGAAATTCGCGCAGCGCAGTCCTGGACGCCGTGTTTGACTTTTGCCATGTGATCGCCGTCAGCGCGCATGCGCGGCATCGACCCGCTGACCGAGCCGATCACCGCACCGGCATGATCGCGAATGGCAGCGCCCACGCAGACCACGCCTGCCTGGAATTCCTCGTTGTCGAGCGCATAGCCATTGCGGCGCACCAGGCGTAAATCTTCCATCAGTTCCGAGATCGTCAAAATTGTCTTGTCGGTAAATCTTCTTAGCCCGCCTTGTGCAATCACGCGGGCAATTTCGGGCTCCGGCAACCAGGCCAGGATGGCCTTGCCGGTTGCGGTGGCATGCGCCGCATCAGCCTTCATGCCGTCATCCGAGCCGACCCGGATCGGCAGCTTGGAATCCAGCTTGGCAAAGGTCACCAGCGCCGTGCCCTGCAATACCGCCAGATGCACACTCTCAAGCGTCGTGTCGTTCAGCCGCCTGAGTTCCGGCATGGCGATTTCAGACAGGTTGAACTGTTTCAGCCGGCTGTCCGACAGATCGGTGATGCGCGGTCCGAGGAAATAACTGCGGGTGCGGGCTGTCTGGCCGGCATAGCCGCGCTTGACCAGCGTGGCCAGCAGATGATGGCAGGTCGATGCATTGAGATGCGTACCGGCAGCCAGTTCGTTGAGCGGCATTTCACCGTCGGCGTCGGCCAGGATTTCCAGGATATCCAGCGCGCGTTCAACCGACTGGATGGTTCTCGGCATTTTGCCCGGCTGCGCGGCGTCGGACATGTCCTGTCCGTCTGCACCCACCAGATCAACCTGCATTGCCTTTTTTACGCCGGTTACCATTCGTCAATCCAATTCACCCTGTCGAAGAACCATATGCATTCAAGCCCAACAGGCTTAACCGAGTCAACAGTATTTTGCATTGTCAAATACAATTTGATAATGTGAAACAACAGGTGCGAATTATTTTCGCGGAATGGCCGATCCGGTGTGCAGGGCAAAGTGTTAGAGATCACTTGTGACCGACCGGCCAATGCGTATAAGTCTGCACGGTAATCCAGAAGTGTCTGTTTCCGGCACCGATCGACCCAAGTCTGCATGAAGGCGAATGAGACAAATGTACCATCTGATATATGTCAGCCAGGCCACCCGCCCGATGAGCGAGGACGAACTTGCCGAAATCCTGAAAAAAAGCCGTGATTACAATACCAGGGATGGCATTTCCGGCCTGCTGATCTACAAGTTCGCACCATCTGACAACCGGGCAAATTTCATGCAGTTGCTGGAAGGTCCGAAAGACCGGGTGCTGGCCGCCTTCGGCAGAATCGAAGCCGACAAGCGCCATCACACCAAGATC
>JBDNEZ010000196.1:0-2789 GCA_041690095.1 Anderseniella sp. | reverse complement strand
CAGGCGGCAGGTCGGGGTCAGATGCAGCACCCGGTCCGTAGGCCCCGGTAATATGGAGTTCATCCTCGTCCACATCGCCCAAAGCGCGAATGACCGGCAGCAGACGTGCTGTTTCGGGGTCAATCTCAATGAAGGCTTCACGACATGCACGCACCGCGCGCCGTGTTGGCAGCAGGATCGTCCAGGTGCTCAGTTCAAGCGGGTCAGGCGCACCTGCGGGGCCTGGCAGCAAGCGCCCGCTAAGAATCGAGGCAACAAGGTTTGGCAGAAACCCGCACGACGGTGGAATTGTGAACACGGACGCGGTGGCGGGTTGCTTCATGTTGCGCCCAGCGCAGCCAGCCTGTCTTCCGCCTCACCGATGGCTTCAGGTGTGCCGACGTGCAACCACCAGCTGTCATGCTCCATGCCGAACAGGCGTCGCTGGGCGATTGCCTGGTCCCACAACACATTCATCGAGAAAGCGCCGTCTGGTGCGTTGGCAAACAATCGCGGATGCACCAGGTATGCACCGGCATAGACCTCCGGCGCTGTGGCACTGATGCGGCGCGATAAACGGCGGTTTGCGTCCATCTCGAAATCACCCGGTCCGTCAAACCCGATCAGACGGGTTTTGCCGGACAACAACAGCAGGCAGTCCATCTGATCGTCATCCCACAAAGCTGCCATACGGTGCAATGCGGGCGTGGGTCCATCAACCCAGAATGAGTCAGAGTTCAACACGAAAAATGGCTCGTCACCCAAATGTGGCAAGGCGCGCGCCACCCCGCCGCCGGTATCCAGCAGCAGTCCGGTTTCGTCCTGTACCGTGATTTGCAGACCATGCCTGTCGTGCGCCCAGGCCTGGATCTGGTCCGGCAGATAGTGCTTGTTGACCACCATATGCGTCACACCCGAACGCAGCAGCGCATCCACACCGCGATCCAGCAAGGATCTGCCGGCAACCTCGATCAGCGGCTTGGGGTGCTGCAGGGTCAGTGGCCGCATGCGGGAGCCCAGCCCCGCAGCCAGCACCATGGCGCGGGACGCGATCATGAACCGGCACCGTCACGCACGGCGCGTGGCAAATAGGCATCATACCATGCCTTGACGGCTGCTAGGGCAGGGTGGCGCAGATTGTGCTCCACAATGTTGCTGGTGCGCGGCAAATATTTGAGATAGCCCGGCTTGCCGTCGCGGACATTCAGTCGGGCAAAAATGCCCAGTATCTTGGTGGCGCGCTGGGCACCCAGTATGGCGTAGGCGGCAGCGAATGCAGGAGTGTCAAAATCGTCTTCCTCGGAGCTGCGTGCCGCGACATACATGTCGTAGTAGTCTTTTTCCACATCGGCCGGGATGGTGACGCGCACATCCTGTAACAATGATGCAACATCATAGGCAGGATGACCCAGAACACAGTCCTGCGTGTCGATCAGCCCGACTTTCCGGTCTGCTTCGCGGTGTGGAAGCCAGAACAGGTTGTCGACATGAAAATCACGCAATACCCAAACCGGTCTGCTGGTCTGCGCGAGTTGCAGGACATCTCGCCACGCGGTCATGAATTCGGCGCGTACGTTGTCAGCCACAGCGGTGCCGCACACATGCGGCCAGTACCAGTCGAGGCACTGTTCCACCTCAATCAGCAGCGCGTCCATGTCATAATGCGAAAGCCGATAGCGGTCGCCCGAAGCAAGTTCGACATGATCCGGCCAGTGCTTTGGTGCCATGTTGGCCAGCAGCATGACGGCGCTGGTCAGGCACAACGGGAACTGGTCTGCGTCATCCAGCAGCGACCGGAAACTCACGGCGCCAAAATCTTCGATAATCGCAAGACCATTGCTTGTGTCGATCGTATGGATTTCAGGTGCCGACATATCCTGTGCCAGCAGACCGCGATTGATGGCCTCGACGGAGCGAATGTCTTCTGCCAGATGGGCAATGCGGCTGTACGGCAAACCGTTGTGGACAGCATCACCGTCGGGACGCGACGGCATGTCCATCAACAGGCCGCTTACCCCTTGTGGCCCGTTGCTCAACCGTTCGTAGCGCCGTGTTGACGCATCTGCCGGCATCCGGTGACGTGTTGCACTATCCCAGACGCTTGTCGTCAGCAGGGCATCAATATGGCGCAGTCTGTCGAGGCGTGCCGACCAGCTTTCACCCGTGCTTGTCAGATGGGCAATTCGCCCGTCGTTGTGTTCAGCCAGTTCAATCAGCAATCCCCCCGGTGGCAGCAGATCACCGGCGCGGGACGGCCACTCAACCAGGACTGCTCCGGTCTCGAGAGCGTCCTCAATGCCAAGTTCCTCGATGTCTTCGGGCGCTTCCAGCCGGTACAAGTCCATATGCGCAACGTCGATCTCGCCCAGTTCATAGGTCTGTACCAGGGTGAATGTCGGGCTGGGTACCTCGAGGTCGCGATTGCCGGCAACCGCGCGTATGAAACTTCTGGCTATCGTGGTTTTGCCGGTGCCAAGGTCGCCTTCCAGTTCGATCAGGTCGCCCTTGCCTGCCAGCATGGCGAGACCGGCAGCGAACCGTTCGCTGGCTGCCTCGTCTGGCAGCTCTATTCGCAAGCCGGGCTCGCGGGGCGGTGTGCTTGCTGCAATCATGCTTCTCAACTCATTGATGCCGATCGGGGTGGTTCAAGGCCGGGCGATGAAACCACTTCGCGCGGGCCCGAGTCCGGCAATCTGCAGATAACGGTTGTACCCTGCTGCAGCTTTGACATCAGGCGAACCGACCCGCCGTGCAATTCCACGAAGCTTTTCACCAATGCCAGGCCCAGCCCCGGACCGCGGTGACCGCCT
>JBDNEZ010000195.1:0-8195 GCA_041690095.1 Anderseniella sp. | reverse complement strand
CTGGCGCCTGAAGAAGATCAGGGCGTGTTTCTGGGCGTGGTCAATGCGCCCAAATATGCCAATTCCGATTACACCCAGTTCTACGTCAAGGAATTCCACAAGCTTCGCGACACCATGCCCGAGGTCAAGGATACGTTCTCGATTGTCGGCACGGACGGCGCGGGTGGTGCGTTCTTCGGCATGAAGCTTAAAGACTGGGGCGACCGAGCAGACATCCCGGCGGCTAGGACCAAGCAGGACATACAAAATGCCGTCGGCGCCAGTCCCGGTGTGCAGGCGTTCGTATTCTCGCGACCATCCCTGCCCGGCACAGGCGGCGGTCTGCCGATACAATATGTCATTCGCTCGCTCGGCAGTCCCGAGCAGGTCTATGAGGTGGCCGAGACCATCCGCAAGAAAGCACAGGCCAGCGGCAAGTTCATCGTAGTGCAGAATTCCATGTCGTTCGAGACGCCGACGGCGCGCATTGTCATCGACCGTGACCGGGCGGCGTCCATGGGCGTGCCCGTGTCCGACATCGGCACAACGCTGGGCGCGCTGGTAGGAGGAGCACAGATCTCCAAGTTTGATCGTGACAACCGCAGCTATGATGTAATCATGCAGGTCTCCGACGAGGACCGCATGAACCCGGACCTGTTGGGCAAATATTATGTGCGTGCATCTACCGGCGCGATGGTGCCGCTGTCTGCTCTCGTCAACTTCGAAAATCGCGTCCAGCCTGCATCAATCGAACAGTTCAACCAGCTCAATTCAGCCACCATTTCGGCCATCCCGCTGCCGACAGTGACCAGTGCCGATGGATTGAGCGAACTGGAGGCAATCGCCCAGCAGCAGATGCCGGCTGGCTTTTTCACCGACTATATCGGCCAGTCACGCCAGGAGCAGTCGGCCGGAAACGCCCTGCTCATCGCCTTTGGGCTGGCCATCGTGGTGATCTATCTGGTGCTGGCCGCCCAGTTTGAAAGCTTCCGCGACCCGGTCATCATTCTGATGGCGGTGCCGCTGTCATTGTTCGGTGCACTGGTACCGCTCAACCTCGGCCTTGGTACGCTCAACATATTCACCCAGGTCGGGCTGATCACGCTTGTCGGCCTGATCACCAAGCACGGAATCCTGATGGTCGAGTTTGCCAACGAGCAGCGCCAGTCGCACGGAATGGGCAAACGCGAGGCGATTGAAACGGCGGCACAAGTGCGCTTGCGCCCGATCCTGATGACCACGGCTGCCATGGTGCTGGGCGTCATCCCGCTGCTCACCGCAACCGGCGCCGGTGCCGCAGCCCGCTTTTCCATGGGGCTGGTAATAGCCTCCGGCATGTCTGTCGGTACGCTGTTCACACTATTCGTGGTGCCGATGTTCTACACGCTGATTTCGTCAAACAAGGTCAACCAACTGCACACTGACGCCCCGGCTGCTTCCCCTGCCCCGGCGGAATAGCCCGGAAGTCGACCCTGTATGAACACGCAGTACGATACTATCGGTGTCAACGATATGTTGAACTCATCAACCTTGAAGAGTATAATTTTGGCTACCGACTGGTGACCTCGAAGGGTTGATACCGGAGGAATTCCACCAGACATCTGCTGTATGAGAATTGTGGAACTTGGTGACGCTCAACGGGTTTCAAGATAATCGAGAAACCTCATGAACCAGATCGCGGTACCAAGGCCACCTACCTGAAGGGACCGGAACGGAATGGATTTGACGGGAGACGTCGGGAAGGGCAACGCTTCAGGTTTGGCCCCCAGGATACGTTCAGCCATAACCCGGCCCATCACGTTTGCCATCGCGACACCGCGTCCGTTGTAGCCAAGACCAACCAGAATGCCGCGTCTGGGTTCATGCAGGTGAGGCAGGTGATCATCGGTAACTGCGATGCGACCTCCCCATTTATAAGTCCAGTTCACCCCTTTGAGTTGCGGAAAAACCCGTTCGGCATCCTCGCGGAGCCAGTCGAACCCGCCAATTTGCCCCGATCGTTCGAGTTTGCCCAGGCCACCATAGACCATGCGGTTATCGGGTTCCTTGCGTGAATACATGATAATCCGGCGACTGTCGGATATGGTATGTCCCTTCGGCAATATGCTGTCTATCACCTCGCCAGGCAGTGGGTCAGTCGCCATTTGAATGGGGGTCAGCGGGAGGATCGATTTGGATAACCCGGGAATCAATTCACCGCTGTAGCCGTTGGTTGCCACAACGACCCAATCAGATGTCACGCGGCCATGGACGGTTTTTGCGATCCACTTTTTGCCCGCATTTTCCAGACCAATAACCGCGCTATCGCCATAGATTGCAGCCCCGCGCTGTTCTGCAGCCGCCGCCACACCACGCGCCAGTGACATTGGCTGAACGGCACCGCCCTTGGGGGTAATGACACCCGAACCATATGCCGTTGTGCCCGACAGCCTGTGCAGGTCCTCGCCGTCGACGACAGTGATACCGGCACCATGGCGATTCCATTCATCGGCGCCTTTTTTAGCCAGTTTCAAGGCACGCGTATTGTGGCAGACCCGCAACCAGCCATTCTGGCGGGCCTGGCAGTCGATCTGGTAGTCCTTGATCAGTGCAAACAATTCGTCGGATGATCCAAGCGACGTTTCAGCAAGACGTTCAAAATAGCTTTGCCCCAATATTTTCCTGAGCTGATCAGGTGAATTGAAAGGCAGCATTGGGTTCACTTGACCACCGGTGCGCCCGGACGCACCGTAGGCTATATCACCAGCGTCCAGCACAACGACCCGAACACCTGCTTCAGACAATTTCAATGCGGTACGCAGCCCGGTGAACCCGGCACCAATTATCGTGACATCTGCTTCAATATCTCCACACAGGCGCGGATGAGCCGTGCCGGGCGTTGCAGTAGCGGCCCATAGCGACGGCGGCTTGTCGATTGGAAAGGACATGTGCATATTTGTTAAAAGTCTCGTTATACGGAACTCGACTCTCAATATGCGATAGAATAATCTTGATCGTCAAATAAATTGTTTTACTTCGCTGACCAGCCCAGCTGCGTTGAAATCCGGTTGGCAGTTTCAACAAGTCTGCCCGACTTGGCGACGACTTCATCACGTGTCACGTGGTCAATCAGAGACCAGAGTGACAGGCAGGCGGTGACCTTGTCTTCTGCATTCCATATCGGTGCGGCAATGCCGGTGACCTGGTACAGCTCCTCCCCCAGTGCTGTTGCAAAGCCCTGCTGGTGAATTCGGACGAAGTCTTCCTGCAATTGTTCTGCGCTGGTTTTGGTGTTTTCGGTCAGCTTTTCAAAACTCAGCTTTGCCAACGTCTCTTCGCGCCGTCGATCACTCATGAACGCAAGAAACACCTTGCCCGCGGCTGTACTGTGCAATGGCGCGTGATCGCCGGCGTGCGAGGAATACCGAAACTGAACGGCATCTACGGTTCTCAAGTATAAGACGGTCTCGCGATCGACAACCGAAAGCGCGGTATTCATTCCGGTTTCTTCGCTGAGCGTGTTCATCGCTTCGCTGGCAGTTCGCTGTAGATCGATGCGCCGCCAGGCGGATCGCGCCCAGTCGTGCAATCGTGACCCTGCACTATAGGTGCGCGTAGCCTTGTTGTAGTCGATCAGGTCTTCGCCCTGCAGAATCGCGAGAATCCTGTGAGTGGAACTTTTAACAAATCCGGTCTGATCAACGATGTCGGAAAACGCCAGAGGCTTCCGCGCCTGCGAAACGATATCCATGACCGTCGCGCATTTTGTAACGATTGAGCTTTCGCCTGATCTACTCATGTTTGATTCCCCAACTACTGCATTGCAGAACTAGAGGCCGTTAATGGATTTAACAAGTGCGGATCAGGCAATGCCTGGTTCGAAACCACAAAAATTGCTTGACGTATTCATACTTACGCAAATAGTCTTATTTTACAGAACAATGTTCTGCAATACGATAGCAATAAGGTCAAACGGAGTTGAATCCGGTTTGGCCTGCGGAATTGCAACTACGTTCAAACTGGGAGAAACAAATGAAAAAGCTTTTTACAACGCTCTTGGCCGGCGCTGCCCTGGCCATTTCTGCACAAGCAGGCCACGCCGCTGGTGAACTCAAGGAGGTTTCGGTCGCTTACTTTTTAGAGTGGCCAATGCCGATGATGGAATCGAAGGCAAATGGTGATTACGACAAAGCCCTGGGCATGAAAGTCAACTGGGTAAGTTTTGAAACCGGAACCGCAATGAGCGCCGCCATGGCGTCCGGCGATATTCAAATAGCGGTGAGTCAGGGCCTGCCGCCGTTCGTCATAGCTGCGTCTAGTGGACAGGATCTTCAAATCATCGACGTGGCGGTTTCCTATTCAGACAACGACAACTGTGTAGTGCGTACTGATCTGGAAATCGACAAGACAAACGCCAAGGATCTGGAAGGCAAGACAGTCGCCATACCGCTGGGTACAGCTGCACATTATGGCTTCCTGCGTCAGATGGATCATTTTGGCGTCGATACCTCCACCCTGAAAATTGTCGACATGCCGCCAACCGACGCCGCACCTGCGCTGGCGCAGAAAAATCTTGATTTTGCCTGTGGCTATGGTGGCGGCCTTACACGCATGAAGGAAAGCGGCAACGTGCTGTTGACCGGTGCAGAAAAAGAAGAACTGGGCATTCTTGTATTTGATGTGACCTCGGCACCTGCACAATTTATTTCAGAACACCCTGACGTGGTTGCCAAATTCCTGTCCGTCACCGCAAAAGCCAATGAAAAGTGGAACTCGGGCAAAGGCGGTGATGCCATGCTGGAGGTAATCGCAAAACAGGCTGGAATGGACATGGCTGCTGCAAAAACCGCGATTGCCACCATGAAGTTCCCAAGCATTGAAGAACAACTCACCAAAAAGTGGTTCGGCGGCGGTATTCAGTCGTTTATGGGAGGTGTTGCCGGTGTGTTCAAGGACGCAGGGAACATCAAATCTACGCTTGACAGCTACGAGGCTAATGCAAACCAGGCACCGCTGATGGCGGCTTCAAAAATGTAAACTGCTCCATGACGCTGTAACGCCAAACTGCTCAAAAGCTGCTGCCACATGAGTGGGGCGCACCATAAAATGATGGTTGCGCCCCATCTTTTTGATGCAACCGTCATTGGGTTCTATAGCAGGGACAGTGCCGTATTGCCGTCGACTCGCCGAACTTTGCCAAAGTCAACTGGCGGTGGACTCAACAGATCATGCAGTAATTTCTCGATACATTTCACATTGGAGGTTTGACGAATAGATCGCTGCTACCCGACATCTCAACCGGTCAATTGGCAGAATTGAACAACGGTGAGGTATGTGCAACGCTGTGAACTTGATTGGTTAGGATTGCAGGCCTTTTCGCTATGCTGGCATTCAGTAACAGTGGTGAAGTCTGTGCAAAAAACTTAAGGGAGAGCTATGTTCAAACTGATGATGGTACCGGTTGACCTTCAGCACATCGAACCCCTGTCGAAGGCGCTAAGCGCGGCAGCGGGTCTGGCAAAGCTCTACAGCATACCGGTTTGTTATGTCGGTGTTGCCAACGAACAACCGAGCAGCATCGCTCACAATCCGGCAGAGTATGAAAAGAAACTGCAGGCCTTCGCTGCCAGCCAGGCAGCCGAACACGGTCACAGCGCCGATTGCAGGACTTTTGTAGGTCATGATCTCGTTGCCGATGTGGACGATGTTCTGCTCAAGGCCGTAGACGCAATTGGTGCCGACCTGGTTGTTATGGCATCACATGTCCCGACAATCGTGGACTATGTCTGGCCATCCAACGGCGGCAAGATCGCTGCTCATTCGAAAGCTTCGGTTTTTGTGGTCCGGTAGCTTGCCAGACAGCTCTGTTAGGATAGCCATGTATCGATAACAGGCATGACGTGGTGGTGCCCACCGATGTCAAAAGGATCATGCTCGCGACACAACTGAATTGCCCTCCTCAAGCCACTTTATTCCGACGGCCCCGGTCGATACGATCACGCAAGCAACGCGATTTCACAGTTGCCGGGATTATTGCATTGCGAACACATTGGCCTTAAAGCGGTTTGCACCTTGCTGCATGCCCGTAGTTGATTTCCTGATGGTTTGCGGGATGCGCTGGCAAGCCGATCAAATGCGCCAGATCAATATGGCTTTTGATTGAATCAGTCAAAAGCCATAAAACTGATCGATTTTAAGGTGATAGAACGACATGGCATCCGAACAAACTGCCGATTCCGGCATCAAGTCCATCGTGCATGGCGCTGTGCAAGATACGATGGCGGCGATTTCCCTCAAGAATGTATCGAAGACTTACGCGGGTGGGTTCGAGGCGCTGAAAGGTGTCGATCTGGACATCCGGCAAGGTGAAATCTTTGCGCTGCTGGGACCCAACGGTGCCGGCAAGACCACATTGATCAACATCATCTGCGGCATTGTCACGCCCAGCAAAGGCGAGGTCACTGCAGACGGCCATGACATTGTCCGCCACTATCGCGAGGCGCGCGCCAGAATTGGGCTGGTGCCACAGGAGTTGACAACCGATGCCTTTGAAACCGTCTGGGCGACGGTGACCTTCAGCCGCGGCCTGTTCGGCAAACCGGCCAACGCGGCCTATATCGAAAAACTTCTGCGTGACCTGTCACTGTGGGACAAGAAGGATTCCAGGATCATGACTCTGTCCGGGGGCATGAAGCGACGGGTGATGATCGCCAAAGCCCTGTCACATGAACCCGACATCCTGTTTCTTGACGAACCGACCGCAGGCGTAGATGTCGAACTGCGGCGCGGCATGTGGGAAATGGTGCGCGGGCTGCGCGACAACGGTGCCACCATCATCCTGACCACCCATTACATTGCTGAAGCTGAGGAGATGGCAGACCGGATCGGCATCATCAGCGAGGGCAAGCTGATCCTCGTGGCAGACAAGACGGTGCTGATGCGAAAGCTCGGCAAAAAACAACTGCGTCTGCGGCTTGGTGAGGCGATGACGGAAATTCCCGAAACGCTGAAAAACCACCACCTCGAGCTTGACGAAGATGGCTGCGTTCTCATCTACACATTCGACACCAAAAGCGATCGTACCGGTGCAACCCGGCTGTTTCACGACATGGAGGAACTGGGTTTGCGGTTCACCGATATTGACACCCGCCAGAATTCACTGGAGCAGATATTCGTCAACCTGGTGAGTGAACGGTCATGAACCTGCACGGCGTTTGGGCGATTTATCGCTTTGAGATGACGCGCACCCTGCGCACCCTGTTCCAGAGCATTGTCGCTCCGGTGGTTTCCACGACGCTCTATTTCGTGGTCTTCGGGGCAGCGATCGGCTCGCGTATATCTGAAGTAGGCGGTGTCAGCTTCGGTGCTTTCATCGTGCCCGGCCTGGTGATGCTGTCGCTGCTGATGCAGAGCATCTCCAACGCCTCCTTCGGGATATACTTTCCCAAGTTTACCGGCACGATCTACGAGATTCTCTCCGCGCCGATCTCGACCTTCGAGATTGTACTCGCCTATGTCGGCGCAGCGGCAACCAAGTCAACAATTCTGGCGATCATAATCATGATTACCGCACGGTTTTTTGTCGACTACCAGATCGCCCACCCGTTCGCCATGGCTCTGTTCCTGGTTCTGACGGTCACCACGTTCAGCCTGCTTGGCTTCATCATCGGAATCTGGGCCGACAATTTTGAGAAACTGCAATTCGTGCCGATGCTGGTCGTCACGCCACTGACATTTCTCGGCGGCACTTTCTATTCGATCGACATGCTGCCGCCGGTCTGGCAAACGATCTCGCTGTTCAATCCGGTCGTCTATCTGATCAGTGGTTTCCGCTGGAGCTTTTATGGTATGGCCGATGTGTCCGTGACCCTTAGTCTCGTCATGACGTCGATCTTCTTTGCGATCTGCATCGCGACAATCTGGTGGATGTTCAAGACAGGCTACCGGCTCAAGAGCTGAACTGGCGGATGGATCAGACAAGCCGTGTTCACCCCAACTCAACAACAAAGTGCACTGATCACATCGCTCCTGTGACCATGAGTCTTTACAGCGCTTGATCTCTATAGCGTGTCGCGCTCAATAGGGTGAAAATCATTCCGGAACCTTATGGGACTATCTCCGTTGACTGAGACGACCAGAACGCTGGTCCACACAGTCAACCGGAGGTCATCTGGATGTTATATTTAAGAATTCTTGCTGCATCGAGCCTTGTTGCTGCAACTATGCTTGCAGCACCG